>JAODAU010000085.1 GCA_025463615.1 Microbacteriaceae bacterium
CTCGGGGGCGCGGCCGCCATCGCGCGCCGCGCCGCAGCGAGCCAGGCGCCGCGGGGGAACGCGGCGAAGTCGGCGGCGCCCGGCAGCAGCCCCTCGGTCGCGCGACGCCTCGGCGGCGCGATGACGACGGATGCCGGCGTGCTCGGCACCTCCGCCACCCGCGTGCTCGACCCCTGCTGCGCCGTGAACCAGCCCTCGGCGACGAGCTCGGCGTAGCATTCCGTGACCGTGCTGCGGGCGATGCCGAGGTCGGCCGCGAGGGCGCGGGATGCCGGCAGCCGGGTCCCCGGCGCCAGCCGCCCCGAGCGCACCGCCTCCCGCAGCGCGTCGGTGAGCCCGGCGCGTAGCCTGGGACCCTTCACGTCGAGGAGCAGGTCGACCCCGAGCGTCGAAGTGGTACGCGTTTTCGCCATGGAAGTGGACCATACTCCCAAACCGCTCTGATCGTACTGTCGAGAGAGTCATCCGAACCGATCGAGGAGTAACCGTGTCGTCGAACCTGGCCACCGCCACCGCGGGAGCGGTGCGCGCACGCCGCACCCTGCCGCCAGCGCTCGCGATGGCCGGAGTCGCGGTCGCCTTCACGAGCCTCTACCTCGCGGCCGGGTCGCTCACCCCGCTGCTCGTCGTCTACCGCCGCCTCTGGCAGTTCCCGGCGTCCACGCTCACGCTCGCCTTCGCCGCGTACGCGGTCGGATTCCTCGCCGCCGTGCTCACGCTCGGGTCGCTCTCCGACCACATCGGCCGCCGCCCGGTGCTCATCGGCGCGCTGGTCGTGCAGCTCGCCTCGAACGTGCTCTTCCTCGTCGCCCCGGACGTCGGCTGGATCGTCGCCGGGCGCATCGTGCAGGGCGTCGCGAGCGGGGCCGCCACCTCGGCGCTGACCGCGGCGCTCGTGGAGCTCGCACCGGCGGGCAAGAAGCGGCTCGGCACCATCCTCGGCAGTGTGAGCCTCACCGGCGGGCTCGCCGCCGGGTCCCTGCTGGCCGGGCTCGCCATCCAGTTCACGCCCGCCGCGAGCACCGTGGTCTTCGTGACCCTGATCGTGCTGACCGTCGTCGGGGGAGCCGCCGTGGTCTTCTCGCCCGAGACCGTGGGCCGCACGCCCGGCGCCCTCCGCTCTCTCATCCCGCGCGTCTCGGTGCCACCCGCAGCCCGCAGGGAGTTCGCCGCGGCCGCGCCCGTCGTCGCCGCGGTGTGGATGCTGGCCGGCCTCTCCGGCGGCATAGCCCCGAGCCTCGTCCGCAGCGTGTTCCACCTCGACAGCGGCCTGCTCGACGGTCTCGCCGGCTTCGTCGCCCCCGCCGTCTCGGCCGTGATCGGACTGTCGTTCGCCCGGGTCGACCCGCGCCGGGCCATGATCATCGGCATCTGGGCGGCCATCGCGGGGGCGTTCGGCATCATCGCGGGGGTGTTCACCGGCAGCCTCGGAGTGATGTTCGTCGGCCAGGCGATCGCCGGTGTCGCGTTCGGTGCCTGCTTCACGGCAGCGTTGCGGCTTGTATTCCCGCTGGCCCGAGCGAACCAGAGCGCCGGTGTCGTCGCCGCGATCTACGTGGTCTCGTACGGCGCCTTCGGTCTGCCGATCGTGATCGAGGGGCAGCTCGTCGCGCCCCTCGGCGAGGTGCCCGCGGTCGTCTTGTACACCAGTCTCACCGTCCTCCTCGCCCTCATCAGCCTCATCGCCCAGGCGCGCATCCGGCGCCCGTCCCCAATAGAAAGCAGGTAACACCCTTGTCCAGAATCTTCCTCGCCGGAGCCTCCGGGGTCATCGGCCAGAAGCTCATCCCGCTCCTCGTGCAGCGCGGCCACGTCGTCGGCGCCATGACCCGCTCGCCGGGCAAGTCCGACCTGCTGGCCGGGATCGGCGCCGAGCCGATCGTGGTGGACGTGTTCGATCGCGCGGCGCTCATCCAGGCGGTCACGGACTTCGCGCCCGACGTCATCGTCAACGAGCTCACCGACCTGCCCGACGACGTCACGAAGATCGGCGACCACGCCAGCCTGAACGCGCGGATCCGCACCGAGGGCAACCAGAACATCATCGACGCGGCCCGCGCGAGCGGTTCGCCGAGGATCCTGGCCCAGTCGGTTGCGTGGCAGCTGCCGGATGGCCCGGACGCCCGCGCCGTGGCCCAGCTCGAGTCATCCGTGCTCGCCGAGGGAGGGGTCGTGCTCAGCTACGGCCAGTTCTACGGGCCGGGCACCTACCACGTCGACCGCGTGCCGGACGAGCCGCGCGTGACGCTCGACCACGCGGCCGAACGAACCGTCGAACTGTTGGATGCCCCCAGCGGGCTCGTCGTGATCACCGATTGAGGCTCACGCTCGTAGGGTGAGGGGATGACCCTCCCCGACGAGCTCCTCGCCCTGCTGCGCGAGAAGAGCCTCTGCTACATCGCCACCCTCATGAAGGACGGCTCGCCTCAGCTCACCCAGGTCTGGGTGGACACCGACGGGGAGCACGTGGTGATCAACAGCGTCGAGACGCACCTCAAGGTGCGCAACCTGCGCCGCGACCCGCGCGTGGCCGTCACGATCAGCGACCCGCAGCATCCGCGCCGCTACTTCCAGGTGCGCGGACGTGCCACGGTGACCACCGAGGGCGCGGTCGAGCACATCGAGAAGCTGTCGCAGAAGTACAACGGCGGCCCCTACCCCTGGTACGGCGGGCGCGACCAGGTGCGCGTGATCATCACGATCGAGGCGGAGAAGGTCAGCGGGATGGGCGGTTAGCCCTTCGCCAGGCTCCCCGCGAGCAGCGCCCCGGCCAGCGTGGGCGAGTCCGACGGCTCGAACGGGGTCCGGCTGATCGCGCGCAGGATGATGAAGCCGACGATCGCGTCGGTGAGGTGGCCGACCGCGGTGTCGGGCCGCAACTCGCCGTCGGCGACCGCGGCCGCGAGCCGGCCCTCGAGCGACTCGGGGGTGGCGCCGAGGCGGTGGCTGAGCTGCTCGGTCACCTCCGGGTTCTCGACGCCGGCCGCCACCAGCGAACGGATGAGCAGGGCATTCGCGTCGATCGAGGCGAAGCGGATGACGGTGTCGAGCCACTCGGTGACATCCGCCATCACGTCCCCGGAGTTGCGCGGGGTGATGACCGCGGGCAGCAGCGTCTCGTCGATGAGGCACTCGGCGATGAGCGCGCTCTTGGACGGCCACCAGCGGTAGACGGTCGGCTTGCCGACGCCGGCGCGGGCGGCGATGCCCTCGATGGTGAGGTGGTCGTAGCCGTCGCGCGCGATGAGCTCCGAGGCCGCCGCGAGGATCGCTTTGCGCGCCGCCTGGCTGCGAACCGCGCCGGGGCGGCGGGCCATCGGCGTCGTTGACATGCTCCCAGCCTAACGCGATGTTGCGTTACGTTTCGTAACGTAATATGTGCCGCATGGCT
>JAODAU010000112.1 GCA_025463615.1 Microbacteriaceae bacterium
GTTCATGTTGACGTTCCTGCGAAGGAAGCCGAAGGCGTATTCCCCCGTCCACTTCGCCGAGCCGTCCGGCAGGTCCTTTTCGAGGTGCACGCCGATGTCGAGCACGACGCGAGCCGCGCGCATGCGCTGGCCGTCGAGCATCCCGAGCCGGTCACCCGGGTCGTCGAGGTAGCCGAGCTGCTCCATGAGGCGCTCGGCGTAGAGGGCCCAGCCCTCGCCGTGGCCGGAGGTCCAGGACTGGCGCCGCCAGGCATTGAGCTGGTCCTTGTTGTAGGTGGCCTGGCCGACCTGCAGGTGGTGGCCGGGAACACCCTCGTGGTAGACGGTGGTGAGCTCGCGCCAGGTGTCGAACTCGGTGACGCCCTCCGGCACGCTCCACCACATGCGGCCGGGGCGCGCGAAATCGTCCGTCGGGCCGGTGTAGTAGATGCCGCCCTCCTGGGTCGGGGCGATCATGCACTCGAGGCGTCGGAGCTCCACCGGGATGTCGAACTGGGTGCCCGCGAGGTCGGCGATCGCCTGGTCGCTCTTGCCCTGCATCCAGCGCTGCAGCTCGTCGGTGCCGTGCAGCTTTCGGCTCGGGTCCTGCTCGAGGAAGGCGATCGCCTCGGCGACGGATGCCCCGGGCTTGATCTCCCGCGCGATCGACTCCTGCTCCTCGACCATGCGCGCGAGCTCCTCGAGGCCCCACTCGTAGGTCTCGTCGAGGTCGACGACGGCGCCGAGGAAGTCCCGCGAGGCGAGGGTGTAGAGCTCGCGGCCCACGGCATCCTTTTCCGGCGCGTGGCCGGCGAGGTCGTTCTTGAGGAAGTCGGCGAGCTTGGCGTACGCGTTCGCGGCCAGCTGGGCGCCGGCGTCGAGCTCGCCCTTGAGCGACTCGGGCAGCTCGCCCTCGGCCGGGCTCGCCTCGGCGGCGAACTGGAAGAAGAAGCCCGAGTCGGCGACCTGCTTGTGCGCCTGCGTCATCACCTCGCGCACCTGGCGGATGGCGGGCACGTTGCCGGCGGCGATGCCGGAGCGCAGCGTCTCGATGTAGCCGTCCATCGCCGCGGGCAGGTTGCGCATGCGCTTGGCGATGTTCGACCAGTCCTCCTCGGATGCCGTGGGCAGCAGGTCGAAGATGTCCCGCAGCCCCTGGGCCGGGCTGGCGATCACGTTGAGTTCGCGCTGGTCGAACCCGGCCGCGTGCTTGTCGAGCGTGAGCTGCAGCTCGCGGGTGACGTCGAGCTTGGTGATCCGGTCCACCTCGTCCCGCGGCGTCGCCGCGGTGATCTGCCCGAGCGCGACGGCGGCGGCCTTCGCGGCCTCCTCCGCACCCGCGGGCGAGTAATCCGCATACTCGCCCTCGCGCCCCGGCTTGCCGAGGTACGCCCGGAGCTCCGGGAAGAGGTCGAACTGCGTGTCGAGCCAACCCTCTGCGATGGCGTCGATCTCGGACGGGGTGCGGGCCTCGTGGGCCTCCGGAGCATCAGTCATACTCGAAAGCCTACGGGGAGGATTACTCCTTATCGAGGTCGGTGTTCAGCAATTCGGCGAGCGAGTCGAGGGCCTCGTCGGCGCCGTCGCCGTCCGCGCTGATGGTGACCTGCTCCGCGTGGCCGATGCCGAGCGAGAGCACGCCGAGGATGCTCGCGGCGTTCACGCTCTTGCCCGCGGCGTTCGTGAGCGTGACCGGGATGCCGGCCTTCGCGGCGGCCTGGCTGAACAGCGAGGCGGGGCGGGCGTGGAGGCCGACGCTCGAGGCGACGGTGATCGTACGTTCTGGCATTGTCCTGCTCCTTAGTGCTGCTGGTGGTCCTGCGAGGGTACTGCGTGGGGCCCTAGGGCTCGATGGTCACCTTGATCGCCTCGCCGCGCGCCACGATCTCGATGGCCTCGAGCACGTCACTGAGCGGAAGGCGGTGGGTGATGAGGTCCGCCACGGGAACGGCTCCCGAGGCGATCAGTTCGAGCGCGCGCCGGTTCTGGGCGGGGCTCGAACCGTTGACGCCGACGATGGTGAGCTCGCGGTAGTGCACGAGGTTCGCGTCGACGGTGATGTTGGGGCGGTCCTTGGCGAGTCCGCCGAACAGGCTGAGCCGGCCCTGACGGGCGAGCATCCTGAGTCCCTGCTCCTGGGCCGCGCCGGACGCCGCAGCGGTGATCACGACATCCGCGCCCCGGCCGCCGGTGGCGTCGAGGACGGCCTGCACAGGATCGGTGTCCTCGGACGCGATCGCCAGGTCCGGGTGAACCAGGTCCGCGGCCACCTTCAGCCGCTCGGCGTTCAGGTCGATCAGGATGATTCGGGCCGCACCGCGGGCGCGAGCGAGCCGCACGTGCAGGCAGCCGATCGGCCCCGAGCCCACGACGACCACGGTGTCGCCCTCACCGACCCGGGCCAGCTCCTGCCCGTTGAGCACGCAGGCGAGCGGCTCGGCCAGCGACGCCTCGGCGAAGCTGAGTGACGACGGGATGCGGTTGAGCCCGTCGACCCGGAGCACCTCGCGCGGCACGATCATGTACTCCGCGAAGCCGCCCGGGAACTGGTACCCCATGGAGAGCTGGTTCGGGCACACGCTCAGCCGGCCGGCGAGGCAGTCCGGGCAAGTGCCGTCGGGGATCGCGGCGATCACCTGCACGCGGTCCCCGGCGGTCCACCCCGCGACGCCGGCACCCACCTCTGTTATCTCGCCGGCGATCTCGTGGCCCATCACCTGCGGCGGGGTCATGTTGGGATGCCCCGATCGCGAGATCTTGACGTCCGTTCCGCAGGTCGAACAGTTGCGCACCCGGATCTTGACCTCGCCCTCGGACACCGTCGGCTCGGCGATGTCCTCCAGGCGGATGTCCCCGGGGGCGTAGAAGCGTGCGACCTTCACCCGCTGCTACTCGTCCTCGTCCTCGGGCTCCAGCAGCGCGTAGACCTCGGCCGAGGTGGTAGCCGCGCGCAGCGCCGCCGCCTTGTCGGGGTCGAGCAGCACCGTGGCGAGCTGCGAGAGCAGGGCGATGTGGCCGTTCCCGCGGGCGGCGATGCCCACGCAGACGAT
>JAODAU010000121.1 GCA_025463615.1 Microbacteriaceae bacterium
GGCCATCGCCGGCCTCGTCATGTTCGGCCCGCTGCTCGGCGCGCAGGCGCTCACCGGCGGCGGACTGCTGCCAGCATCGGCCACGGTCGGCGAACTGTGGAGCCACGTCGGCTGGGGCTGGCGCGACCTCGGCACCGGCCTCACCGGCGCCGCCGACCCGTTCGCCTATGTCGTGGCGATCATCGGGTCGATCGCGTTCTGGTCGCCCTCCTACGGCGTCGTGCTCGTCTATCTGGTCGCGCTGCCGGTCGCGGCACTCGGCGCCTGGTTCGCCGCCCGCCGCATCACGCAGCGGCCGTGGCTGCCGTCGATCGCCGCCGTGCTCTGGGCGGTGGCGCCCCCGCTGCTCTCGTCGCTCTCGGGCGGCCACCTCGGCGCGGTGATCGCGCACCTGCTGCTGCCCTGGCTGCTGCTCGCCGCGCTGAACGCGCCGCGGTCGTGGGCGGCCTCGGCTGGGGCCGCACTGCTGATGGCGGCGGTGGCGGCATCCGCCCCCGTGCTCATCCCGGCGCTGCTGGTGTGCTGGTTCGCCTGGCTGGTGGCGCGGCCGACGCGCGCGCTGCGGATCGTGGGCATCCCGATCCCGATGCTCGCGCTGTTCGCCCCGCTCGTGGTGCAGCAGGTGATGCGCGGCAACCCGCTCGGCATCCTCGCGGAGCCGGGCGTGCCGGTCGCGGGCGCCGAGATGACGCCGTGGCAGCTCGCCCTGGGCTCGGCGGCCCCGGGCCTGGATGGCTGGACCCACGCCCTCGAGAAGACCACCCTCCCCTCGACCGCACCGGCCTTCATCGTCGCCGGCCTGCTGCTCGTGCTGGGCGCGCTCGCGCTCGGCGCGCTGTTCCTGCCCGGGTCGCCGCGCGCCATCCCGGCCCTCGGCGTCGCACTGCTCGGCTACGGCACGGCGGTCGCGGCCGCGCATATCCAGGTGGGGCTGGCCGGATCGACCGTCGCCGACATCTGGCCGGGCGCAGCCCTCAGCCTGTTCTGGCTCGGGCTGGTCGCCTCGGCGCTGGTCGCGCTCGACGCCCTGGGGCGCGCGTCCATCCCGCTCGCCGCGCTCGCGGTCGTCACCCTGGTGATCGTCGCCATCCCGCTGCTCGGCAGCTTCGCCCAGCGCACCGCCGCGATCACCTCGAGCACCGGACGCATCCTGCCGGCCGTGGTCGAGGCCGAGTCGCGCGACCACCCGCTCGTCGGCACGCTCGTGCTGAGCCCGGTCGGGGGCGGCTCGATCCTCTCCGAGCTGCAGCGCGGCGACGGCGCGCGGCTCGACGACCAGTCGACCGTCGTGGCGACCACGACATCCTCGAGCGGCGCGGATGCCGACCTGCGCACCCTCGCCGGCAACCTCGCCTCGCAGTCCGGGCTGGACTTCACGGCGGCCCTCGGCGACTTCGGCATCGGATTCGTGATGCTGCAGCCCGCGCCCGACGACACCGCGGACAGGGCCGTGCGGCAGCGTGCCGCCGACGCGCTCGACGCCAACGCGGCCCTGTCGCACGTGACCAACACCGACGAGGGCTCGAGCCTCTGGCGGGTCGTCGACCCCCGGTTCTCCGGCGCGACCACCGGCCCCGGCAACACCGACACGGCGCTCGGGCGCGGCATCCTGATCGGCCAGGGGATCGTCTTCGGGCTGACCCTGCTGCTCGGCATCCCCACGTCCCGGCGCCGCCGACGCGCCGCCCCGAGCGGCTCCTCCGACCGGGCGAACACCTTCGAGGAGGTCGAGGATGACTGACGACGCCGTGACCCCCGAGGTCGAGGCGCCCGAGGAAGCGCCGGATGCCCCCACCGGCGCCGGGCGCAGGGCGGTCATCCTCGGCGCCCGCATCGTCAGCGGACTGGTCGGCGTGGGCGTCGCGGCCGTCGTGCTGATCGCGGCGACGTTCGTGCCGTTCCCCACCCACACGGTGCAGCCGCGCTCTGACGTCGTCTCTCCCGTCGCGACGGTGCAGCAGCGCGTCTGCGCCGGGCCGCTGCTGCAGCTGGGCACGGCCTCCGGCGAGCAGGCCACCCAGGCGACCTCGTTCGGGCGCCCGGCGGTGCGGGCGACCGCGGCATCCGGACGCGTCGACAGCACCCCGCTCGCGGCGACCGACAACATCGCGGGCGTCGCGCCCCAGGTGCTCTCGGTGCCCGCCGACTCCGGCGAGTCGGCCCCCGTCTTCGCCGGCAGCCAGACCCAGGTCGCCCAGCGCGACGACTCCGTCGGGTTCGCCGCCTCCGGCTGTGCGGTCGGCTCCGGCGACAGCTGGCTGGTGGGCGGGTCATCAGCCACCGGCCGCACCACGCTCATCACCCTCAGCAACCCGTCCGGCGTCGACGCGACGGTCACGCTCACCATCTACTCGGAGACCGGCGTCGTCGTCGCAGCGGGCACCGACGGCATCGTGGTCACGGCCGGGTCGCAGAAGGTGCTGCCGCTGGCCGGCTTCGCGCCGGGCGTCGTCTCGCCCGTCGTGCGTGTGCAGAGCCGCGGCGGCAGCGTGGTGGCCAACCTGCAGCAGACCACCGTGCGAGTGCTCGACCCGGGCGGCGTCGACATCGTCGACCCCACCAGCGCGGCCGGCCAGCGCACCGTGATCCCCGGTGTGGTGCTGACCACGTCGGATGCCGTCGCCGCCAAGCAGAGCAGGCCCGGCTACGACGACCTGGCCGCGGTCATCCGCGCCGTCGCGCCGGGGGAGAAGGCGGCGCTGGCCCGGATCACCCTCATCCCGCAGGGCGCCTCCGCCAAGCCGATCGACGCGGGCAGCGTCACGCTCAAGGGCGGCGTGGTCACCGACTTCGCGCTCGGCGCCTACCCCGACGGCACCTACACGATCGTCGTCGACAGCAACCTGCCCGTCGTCGCCTCTGCCCGCACCTCGACGGTGGATGCCGCGGGCGCCACCGACTTCGCCTGGTGGAGCGGTGCCGCCCCGATCGCCACCCCCTCCTCCCTCGCGGTGGCCCCGGGACCGAGCCCGGCGCTCACCGTGGCCAACAGCTCCACCACGGCGACCACCCTGAGCCTCAAGGGCCTCTCCGGAACGACGACGATCGACGTCCCGGCGAACCGCTCGGTCACGGTGCCCGTGCAGGCGAACGGCACCTACCTGCTCACGCCCGCCGCGGCGGTCTCCGTCGCGGTGAGCTACGCGGGCGACGCGCAGCTCGCGGGCTTCGCGCTCACCCAGTCGGCGCCGGCATCCCAGCCGATCAGGGTCTACGGCTAGCTAGAAGTGGCGGAAGCGCTCCGGCGCGAGGTCCCACGGGTCCTTGCCGAGCAGTTCGGCGACCGCGCGGAAGACGCAGCTCTCCACGAGCATCCTGCGGTGCAGGTCGTCGTTCTCGTGCAGGCGGGCCAGCCGCTCGATGGGCAGGCGATAGAGGATCACGCGGAGGTCGGCGGCATCCACCTTCGAGCGCAGGATGCCGTTCGGGACCGGCTCGACGCTCGGCAGGCCGGCGACCTCGAAGATCACGCCGTCCAGCTCGTCGGGCCACATGTCGCGCAGGTATTCGGCGGTGGATGCGACGGTGAGGTCGAACAGGTCGGCCCGCGTGTGCAGCAGCGGCAGGTGCGGCCCCGTGACGGCGGACCGGAGGCCGCGGCCATGGCGGTCGCGCCAGCCGGCGCGCACCGAGCGGCGGGCCGATCCCCGTGTGCCGCGCTGCCGTGCCATGGCCCGATTCTACGCGGCGCGGCGGCCATCGACGCCCGGGCGAGTGGGTAGGCTCGAGACAAATGGACGCCAGGCCGTGTAGCAAAGTCGCGTGCCGCAATCCGGCCGTGTCAACCCTCACGTACGTCTACGCGGACTCCATGGCCGTGCTCGGGCCGCTCAGCCGTTCGGCCGAGCCGCACAGCTACGACCTCTGTGTGCGCCACGCCGAGCGGCTCTCCGTGCCGCAGGGCTGGCAGGTCGTGCGGCACGTCTCGCTCGCCGGCTGACACGGTAGGTTGGCCCCCATGGAATCACCGGCACCGATCGACCTCGCCCCGTTCATCAAGGCCTACGACGTGCGCGGGCTCGTCGGCTCGCAGCTCACCGACGAGGTCGTCACCGCCATCGGGGCCGCGTTCGTGGACGAGGTGGAGGCGGCCGGCAAGGATGTCGTGGTCGGCCACGACATGCGCGAGTCGTCCCCGGGCTTCGCCGCCGCGTTCGCCCTCGGCGCGCAGGCCCGCGGCGGCAATGTCGTCTCCATCGGCCTCTGCTCGACCGACGAGTCGTACTTCGCCTCCGGCAGCCTGGACTCGCCCGCGGCGATGTTCACCGCCAGCCACAACCCGCCCACCTACAACGGCATCAAGCTCTCCCGCGCCGGTGCCCGCGGCATCAGCTTCGAGACGGGGCTGCGGTCGATCCGGGATCGGGCCACCGCCTACCTCGCCGACGGCGTCACGCCCGTGCAGGTGCAGGGCACGTTCACCGAGCGCGACGTGCTGCACGACTACGCGGCGTACCTGCGCGGGCTCGTGGACCTCTCCGGCATCCGCCCGATCCGCATCGTCGTCGACGCGGGCAACGGCATGGGCGGGCTCACCGTCCCCGCAGTCCTCGGCACGGCCGCCGGCCTGCCCGAGCTTCCGATCGAGGTCATCCCGCTCTACTTCGAGCTCGACGGCACGTTCCCCAACCACGAGGCCAACCCGCTGGAGCCGAAGAACCTCGTCGACCTGCAGCGGGCGGTCGTCGAGCACGGCGCGGACCTGGGGCTCGCCTTCGACGGCGACGCCGACCGCTGCTTCGTCGTGGACGAGCGCGGGGACGCGGTGAACCCGTCCGCCGTCGCGGCGGTCGTGGCGCTGCGCGAGATCAAGCGGGTGCGTGCTTCGAGAGCCTCAGCAACCGATGATTCCGAAATCTATGTAATTCACAACCTCATCACCTCGCACTTCGTGCCCGAGACGATCGAGGCCGCCGGCGCCATCCCCGTGCGCACCAAGGTGGGCCACTCCCTGATAAAGGATCGGATGGCGCAGACCGGCGCCATCTTCGGCGGCGAGCACTCCGCCCACTACTACTTTCGCGACTTCTGGGGCGCCGACAACGGCATGCTGGCCGCGATGCACTTCCTCGCCGAGTACGGCTCGCAGCCGGGGCCGCTCTCCGCGATCTCGGCGAAGTACACGCCGTATGCGATGAGCGGCGAGATCAACTCGACGGTCGACGACATCCCGGCCGCCTACAACCGCATCGTGGAGGCCTACACGGGCGTCGGCGAGTTCGACGAACTCGACGGGCTCACGGTCACCGGCACCGTGTCCGGCGACGAGCCGTTCTGGTGGTTCAACGTGCGGCCGAGCAACACCGAACCGCTGCTCCGGCTCAACGTGGAGGCCGGGAGCCCCGAGGTGATGGCGCGCGTGCGCGACGACGTGCTGCGACTCATCCGCGGGTGAGGCACCGCCGGCTCGTCTCGCTGGTTGCCGCGCTGGCGTTCATTGCAGGATCGCTGGTCGGCGCGTCCCCTGCGGTCGCCGCCACGAACCCCGCCGTCACGAAGCTCTACGCGCAGAAGGTGCACTGGCGGCATTGCTATACGGGGCTCTTCTGCACGACGGTGAAGGCGCCGGTCGACTGGGCAGACCCGGGCGGCAAGCGCATCTCGCTCGCGTTGGTGGAACATCGCTCCACGGGAACCCACCACGGCACCCTGTTCTTCAACCCGGGTGGCCCGGGCGAGTCCGCCGTCGACTTCCTCGCGCAGGACATCGAGGACATCGTGGATGCCACGATCGAGGCCGACTACGACGTGGTCGCCTTCGACCCCCGCGGGGTGGGTCACTCGACACCGGTGCGCTGCTACGGAGCCGCGAAGCTCGACCAGTACCTCTACGGCGTCGTGCCCGGCACGATCGGGTCGAACGACTGGATCGATCGGCAGCGCGTGCGGGCAGCCGGGTTCGCGGACGCGTGCGCCGCCAGGACCGGGCCGCTGCTCGGCCACATCGACACGACGAGCATCGCGCGCGACCTCGACCTCGAGCGCGCCGTGCTCGGGCAGAAGAAGCTCGACTTCCTCGGCTACTCGTGGGGGACCTACCTCGGCACGCTCTACGCGGGACTCTTCCCCAGGCGCGTCGGGCGCATGGTGCTCGACGGTGCGTACGACCCCTGGGAGTCCGGCGGCTCGGGCGGTGCCGGGTACGACACGTCGCAGGAGGAGGGCTTCGAGCACAGCCTCAGGGCCTACCTCACCGGGTGCCTGGCGGGGGATCCGCAGGCCACCGGAGCGCGAAAGTGCGCCTTCCACGACGCGGACGCCTCCGCCGCCATGAAATCGGTGGCCGCGCTGCTGCGGTCCGTGGACAAGCACCCGATCCGCAACTCCGACGGGCGGCGGCTCGGCTCGGCCACGCTGGCGGTGGCGATCGACGACGACCTCTACGACCCCTCGGAGTGGGCCGACCTCAACGAGCTGTTCGCGCGGGTGAAGAAGGGCGACGCGAGCACGGCGTTCCGGGCCAGCGACGACTACAACGATCGCTCGGATGACGGCACCTACTACGACAACAGCGCCGAGTACTTCATCGCGAACACCTGCCTGGAGAACGGCGCGGATGACGACGTCGCCGACATGCGGGACTACGCGGCGGCCCTGAAGAAGGCGGCCCCGGTGCTCGGTATCTACGACGCCTACAGCGACATCACGTGTGGGGCGTGGCCGTACGGGCCGGTCGACTTCCCCGACCCGGTCGAGGCCGTCGGCTCGCCCCCGATCATGGTGGTCGGAACCACCCACGACCCCGCCACTCCGTACGCGGGCGCGAAGGCGCTCGTGCACCAGCTCGACAACGCCTTCCTGGTGACGTACCGGGGTGAGGGCCACACCGCCTACGACAAGGGCATCGCCTGCATCGACGCAACGGTCGACGCCTTCCTGCTCGCCGGCACCGTCCCCCCGCACGACCCCCGCTGCACCTGACCCCGCCGCCCTCACAAAACGCAGGAGATTCTGCTGCGAACGCGCCCGTGGTGCCGTTTCGGCGCGCGCACACAGCAATCTCCTTCGTTTTCGGGGAGAATGGGGGGATGACCATCGTCGAAACCTCCGTCAGCCCGTCGTTCAAGGTCCGTGACCTGTCACTCGCCGCGGCGGGCCGCCACCAGATCCGTCTTGCCGAGAACGAGATGCCCGGCCTCATGTCGCTGCGCGCCGAGTTCGGCGACTCCAAGCCGCTGCTGGGCGCCCGCATCGCGGGCTCGCTGCACATGACCGTGCAGACCGCCGTGCTCATCGAGACCCTCGTCGCGCTGGGCGCGCAGGTGCGCTGGGCGAGCTGCAACATCTTCTCGACGCAGGATGAGGCGGCCGCCGCCATCGCGGTCGGCCCCGAGGGAACCCCCGACGCCCCCGCCGGCGTGCCCGTGTTCGCGTGGAAGGGCGAGACCCTCGAGGAGTACTGGTGGTGCACCAGCCAGATCTTCGACTGGTCCGCCGAGGGCTTCGTCGGCCCCAACATGATCCTCGACGACGGCGGCGACGCCACGATCCTCGTGCACAAGGGCCGCGAGTTCGAGCTGGCCGGCCGGGTGCCGGATGCCACGGATGCCGACAGTCACGAGTGGCGCGTCATCCTCGACACCCTGCGCGCCTCGCTCGCCGAGTCGCCGGACCGCTGGACCCGCATCGCGGCCGAGCTGAAGGGCGTCACGGAGGAGACCACCACCGGCGTTCACCGCCTCTACGAGCTCGCCAAGTCGGGCGAGCTGCTCTTCCCGGCGATCAAGGTCAACGACTCGGTCACCAAGTCGAAGTTCTACAACAAGTACGGCATCCGCCACTCGCTGCCGGACGGCCTCAACCGCGCCACCGACGTGCTGATCGGCGGCAAGGTCGTCTTCGTCGCCGGCTACGGAGACGTGGGCAAGGGCGCGGCCGAGGCGCTGCGCGGCCAGGGCGCCCGCGTGATCGTGAGCGAGG
>JAODAU010000145.1 GCA_025463615.1 Microbacteriaceae bacterium
TGGCGAAGGCGGCGCCGTCGATGTAGTCGCGCTCCACCGGGTCGTTGAGGTCGGTGTGCCAGTCGATCTTGACGGAGGTCGGGATGTGGCCGGTCTCGTAGAGCAGCACGTCCTCGTCGGATTCAACGACGACGAGACCGGGGGTACCGAGGTGCGCCTGGAGCCATTCGCCCGAGACCAGACGCTCGGGGTGGGCGAAGTCGGCGAATGCTGCGGACGTGTCTGGCTCGACGGCCATCGGTACCTCCCAGATCTGCGGGCTAGGCTTGATCCCGGCCCTCAACGAATCTACGCAACGGAACTCTGCGCGTGGGCATTCCCGTAAGAGTTCGACACACTTCCGCGAGGTACATCTCCCGTGACATCCGAGCAGGTCGACACGCGCCCGCACCTCGTCGACCGGTCGCCGGCCCTCTCCGGCGAGCAGATCGTGGAGCACCTGGTGCCGCCGCGCCAGTTCGCGAACGCGACCCTGGAGTCGTACCGACCCGACCGCGACTACCCGTCGCAGGGGGCAGCGGTCGCCGCCATCCGCCTGTTCGCCTCGGCCTGGACCGCCAAGCGAGGCCTGTTCTCCCGCCGCAGCGGGTCGGATGCCCCTCCCGGCATCTACCTGGACGGCGGCTTCGGCGTCGGCAAGACCCACCTGCTCGCCGCCCTCTGGCACCTCGCGCCAGGCCGCAAGTACTTCGGCACGTTCATCGAGTACACGGCGCTCGTCGGGGCGCTCGGCTACGCCGGTGCGGTGAGCCTGCTCAAGGGCGCCTCGCTGGTCTGCATCGACGAGTTCGAGCTCGACGACCCGGGCGACACCCGGCTGATGTCGCGCCTGCTCTCCGAGCTCGTGGCCTCGGGCTCGCGCATCGCCGCGACCTCGAACACGCCGCCGAACGCGCTCGGCGAGGGCCGCTTCGCCGCCGAGGACTTCCTGCGCGAGATCGACGCCCTGGCCGCCCGGTTCACCATCATCCGGATCGACGGCCTCGACTACCGCCGTCGCGACGTGGAGGGCCACGCCGTCGCGACCGCGCCGGAGTCGCTCGACGCCGCGATCGACACGGTCGGCGGCGTGGTGACCGTCGACGACTTCGACGCCGTGCTCGCCCACCTTGCCACGGTTCACCCGTCGCGCTACGTGAAACTCGTGGAGGGCATCGACGCGGTGGCGTTCACCGACGTGCATCCGCTCCGCAACCAGACCGACGCGCTGCGGCTCGTCGCCTTCGTCGACCGGCTCTACGACGCCCAGGTGCGCATGATCACCACCGGCACCCCGCTCGACCAGGTGTTCCCCGAGGAGATGCTCTCCGGCGGCTACCGCAAGAAATACCTGCGCGCCATCTCGCGCATGATCGCGCTCACGTCGTAGCGCGGTACGCCCGCGCCCGCGCGCTGACGAGGATCGTGCCGATGATCGCCGCGACCACGGATGCCGCCAGCACCGCCAGCGTTCCCTCGGTGGCGACCTCGTGGTCGCCCTCGTAGGCGAGCTCGTTCATGAGGAGTGAGACGGTGAACCCGATCCCGCCGAGGCCGGCGACGGCCACGACATCCGCGAAGGGCAGCCGCTCACCGCGACCCTGTCGTGACGCGAGGGCTGCGATGGTGGCACCCGCCGTGATCCCGATCAGCTTACCGACCGGCAGCGCGATGAGGATCGCCCAGAACACCGGGCTCAGCTGCCCGATGCTCACCGACGGCAGCGTCACGAGCGCGGCGAAGAAGGCGAACACCGGCAAAATGATGCCGTTGCTCACCGGCTCGAGCGCGTGCCGTGTCTTCGCGGCGTTGTGGTCCGACATCAGCAGCCCGAGCGCGACGCCGGCGATCGTGGCGTGGACACCGGATGCGTGCACCAGCCCCCACGCGGCCAGCCCGAGCACCACGATCACGCCGATCATGAGCGGCGTCATCCTGCGCCGGCTCAGCCAGGCGAAGACGCCGACGACCGGCACGGCCAGCAGAAGCGGGCCGAGCGAGAGGTCCTTGGTGAAGAAGATCGCGATGATGAGGATCGCGATCAGGTCGTCGATGACAGCCAGCGCGAGCAGCAGCGCCCGCACCCGCGCCGGCAGCCCGCGGCCCGCAATTGCGAGGATGCCGAGGGCGAACGCGATGTCGGTCGCGGTGGGGATCGGCCAGCCGTCCGAGAGACCCGGCGCGCGCACGACGAGCAGGAAGATCAGCGCCGGCACGAGCACGCCGCCGACCGCCGCGACCGCGGGCACGAGCGCCTTGCGGGCCGTGTCGAGCTCGCCATGACGGAGTTCGTGCCGCAGCTCGATCGCGGCGAGGAAGAAGAACACGGCGAGCAGGCCGTCCTTGACCCAGTCGCCCACGGAGAGGCGCAGGTGCAGGGCCGAGGGCCCGAATTCGAAGTCGCGCACCGCGAACAGCGCCGAGGCGGCGGGGGTGTTCGCCAGGATGACGGCCAGCGCGGCCGCCGCAATGAGGAGCAGCGCGCTCGTCCGCTCGTTCCGCACGAAGTTCATCCGGCTCCCGTCGTTGCCCGATCGAGTCAGGGCCCGATCCAGTCAGCGCCCGATCCAGTTTAGGGAACGGCGGATCGGCAGCATTTCTGCGGTGGATCGGAAGCCTCCCGAAACACAGTGTTTACACGGCGCGGGATCGCGTAACACCGGGGAAACACGTGCACACCCTTGCGGAAATACCGGCGCAGCAAACTTGCGTCTACCCCGAGTTCTCGTGCGCAGGGCGCCAGCCGCACGCACGCGATCGCACGGTACCCCCTTTTGTAAGCAAGAGAGAGGCAACCTCACACCATGGTCGACTTGTCGGTCCTTACAAGCGCAACAACAGATTCGATAACAAACAACCTGAACTCGCTGTGGCTGATGGTGGCCGCCGCACTCGTGCTCATCATGACCCCCGGCGTGGCGTTCTTCTACGGCGGCATGGTCCGAGCCAAGAGCGTCATCTCGATGATGATGATGAGCTTCGGCGCGATCGGTCTGGTAGCGGTGCTGTGGGTGCTCTACGGATACGGACTGTCGTTCGGCAAGCCGTCGATCCC
>JAODAU010000166.1 GCA_025463615.1 Microbacteriaceae bacterium
ACACCGGGCGCTCGCCGAACTGGTCGAGAAGCTCCTGGATGACCGCACCGCCGCCCGGGAGGCGCGCGACTTCGCCTCAGCCGACCGCATCCGCGACGAGCTGGCGGCGGCGGGCATCCTCATCGAAGACACGCCCTCCGGGCCACATTGGAGTCTTGAAACATGAAAAGCAGCGGAGCGAACAAGCCGCGGGCCGGCGCGGTGCGCAAGACCCGTAAGGGTCCGCAGGTGGGCTCTGGCGGCCAGGGCCGCCAGGCGCTCGAGGGCAAGAAGCCCACGCCCAAGGCGGAGGATCGGCCCTACCACCCCGCAGGCAAGGCGAAGGCGGCGAAGGATCGCTACGTCGCGGCCGGCGGTAAGCGACCGACCAGCAGCACGGGTGCGCCGCAGCGCCCGCAGCAGCGGCAGTCGAAGCCGAAGCAGACCGACGAGTTCGAGGTCGTGACCGGCCGCAACTCGGTGGTGGAGGCGCTGCGCGCCAACATCCCGGTTACCGCCCTCTACATCGCGACCCGGCTCGAGTACGACGACCGGGTCAAGGAGATCATGCAGCTCGCCACCAAGCGCGGCCTGCCGATTCTCGAGGTGATGCGCCCCGAGCTGGATCGGCTGGCCGGCTTCGACTCGGTGCACCAGGGCGTCGCGCTCAAGGTGCCGCCGTACGAGTACGCGCACCCGAACGACCTGCTCGACTCCGTGCTGTCGCGCGGCCAGGTGCCGCTGCTGGTGGCGCTTGACGGCGTGACCGACCCGCGCAACCTCGGGGCGATCATCCGCTCGGTCGCCGCGTTCGGCGGGCAGGGCGTGATCGTGCCGCAGCGCCGGTCGGTCGGGCTCACGGCCGCCGCGTGGAAGACCTCGGCGGGCGCCGCCGCGCGCACGCCCGTGGCGATGGCGCCGAACCTCACTCAGACGCTCAAGGCGTTCAAGGAGCGCGGCGTGTTCGTGCTCGGGCTCGACGGCGGCGGGGACACCACCCTCCCGGAGCTCTCCTGGGCGACTCTGCCGCTCGTCGTCGTGGTCGGCAGCGAGGGCAAGGGGCTGTCGCGCCTGGTGACGGAGACCTGCGACGCCGTCGTGTCGATCCCGATCTCGTCGTCGACCGAGTCGCTCAACGCGGGGATCGCCGCGAGCGTCACGCTCTACGAGATCGCGAAACAACGCGCCGCGAAGTAGTCGACCGGTCAGACCTTCGCGCGCCAGTCGTCCTCGTCGATGACGGCGATCGGCATCGTGATGGTGCCCGTCGGCGGCTCGATCACGGTCGCCTCGTCGCGGCGGTGGCGCAGCACGTTGTCGATGTAGGAGGTGACCGCCTCGGCCAGCGGCACGTCGCGATTCTCGTTCTGCGAGATGTACCAGCGGTGGTCCAGCAGCTGGTGGAACACCTCGGCCGGCTCGAGCCGGCCCTTGAGCTCCCGCGGGATGGCGCGGATCACCGGCTCGAACACCTGCGCGAGCCACTCGTGCGCCACCATCTCCTCGTCGAGGCCCTGCTTGCGGTACGTCGCCGTGTAGGAGTCGAGGTCGTTCAGCAGTCGCCGCGCCTGGTTCTCCTGGGCGTCGAGGCCGGTGAGGCGCAGGAGGCGGCGCTGGTGGTGGCCGGCGTCCACCACCTTGGGCTGGATGCGCACCTGGCTGCCGGTGTCGTCCGTCTTGATCGCCAGCTCCTCGATGTCGAAGCCGAGCTCGTTGAGGCGCTCGACGCGCTCGTTGATGCGCCAGCGCTCGCTCGACGAGAACGACTCGGAGCCGGTGAGCTCCTTCCAGAGCGTGCGGTACGCGGCAACGATGCCGTTGGAGACGTCGACCGGATCGGCCTCCTCGTCCAGCCGCCCGCCCGCGGCGAGGTCGAGCAGCTCGCCCGCGATGTTCACGCGCGCGATCTCGAGGTCGTTCTCGCGCTGGCCGTTCGAGAGGCCGTTGTAGAGCTGGCCGGTCTCGGCATCCACCAGGTACGCGGCGAAGGCGCCGGCGTCGCGGCGGAAGAGGGTGTTGGAGAGCGAGACGTCGCCCCAGAAGAAGCCGATGATGTGCAGGCGCACCAGCAGCACGGCGAGGGCGTCGACCAGGCGCGTCGCGGTGTCGGGCCGCAGCGTCTGCGAGTAGAGCGCGCGGTACGGGAGCGAGAACTTGAGGTGGCGGGTGACGAGCACCGACTCGAGGGGGTTGCCGTCGTCATCCGTGCGGTTGGTGATCACGGCCACCGGGTCGACGCACGGCACGTCGAGCTTCTGCAGGGTGCGCAGCATCTCGTACTCGCGCCGGGCGAGCTCCGCGGATGTCTCCTTGATCGCCACCACGTACCCGTTGAGGTGCACGAACCGCACGAGGTGCCGTGAGATGCCCTTCGGGAGTGCCGCGATCGACGACTCGGGCCAGGTGTCGAGGGGCAGGTTCCACGGCAGGTCGAGCAGCGCCGGATCTACCGTCGCGGAGGTGATGTTGAGGGAGCCGGCCATGATTCCTGTTGTCTCTCTGGTGAAAAAGAAGGTGCGGGCGACGAACGAGTCGTCGCCCGCACCAACGGTACAGCGGGTGTCGCGGACTAGTCCGTGACGGCCTTGCTCAGGCGCTCGCCCGACTCGAGGTCGAACGCGTGGATGTGCTTGGCGACGGGGGTGATGAACACCTGGTCGCCGGCGTTCGGGTGAACGCGGCCGTCGACGCGGGCCACGATGTCGACGCGCGAGCCGTCGATGTCGGTGTGGCCGTAGAGGTAGCCGTCGGCGCCGAGCTCCTCGACGACGTCGACGTTGACCGGGAGGCCCTCGCCGCTGGTCGAGACGGTAACGTCCTCGGGGCGGACACCGATGGTGACCTTGGTGGCGCTGGTCGCGGCGAGGGCGTCGCGCTCGAGCGCGGCGACCGCCGTGCCGAACTTGAGGCCGCCGTCGACGATGTCGGCCGGGAACAGGTTCATGGCCGGCGAACCGATGAAGCCGGCGACGAACACGTTCTTCGGGTTCGCGTAGAGGTCACGCGGGGTTCCGACCTGCTGGAGCACGCCATCCTTGAGCACCGCGATGCGGTCGCCCATGGTGAGCGCCTCGGTCTGGTCGTGGGTGACGTAGACAGTGGTGACGCCGAGGCGGCGCTGGAGCGACGCGATCTGGGTGCGGGTCTGAACGCGGAGCTTGGCGTCGAGGTTCGAGAGCGGCTCGTCCATGAGGAACACCTGGGGCTGGCGAACGATGGCACGGCCCATGGCGACGCGCTGACGCTGGCCACCGGAGAGTGCCTTCGGCTTGCGGGCCAGGTAGGGCTCGAGGTCGAGCAGCTTCGCTGCCTCGAGCACGCGGGCGGCGCGCTCATCCTTGTTGACGCCGGCGATCTTGAGCGCGAAGCCCATGTTCTCGGCGACCGTCATGTGCGGGTACAGCGCGTAGTTCTGGAAGACCATCGCGATGTCGC
>JAODAU010000168.1 GCA_025463615.1 Microbacteriaceae bacterium
GGAGGCCAGCGCGATCACCCCGAACAGCGCGACCGGGATGCCCGGCGCCACGATCCCGGGCAGCCCGTTGATCGAACCGAGCAGCGACTGCGCGCCGACCCAGCCGTAGAACGTGCCGAGCACCAGCCCGACGAGCACCGCGGCGATCGTGAGCTGCGCGCTCTCGGCGAGCACCATCGACCGCACCTGGCGCGCGGTGAAGCCGAGCGCGCGCAGCAGGCCGAGCTCGCGGGTGCGCTGCAGCACGCTGAGCGAGAGCGCATTGACCATGCCGACCGCCGCGATCAGGGCGCTGAAGCCCATCAGCACCGAGAAGATCGCCACGACCACCTGCAGCATCTGGTTCGTGCCCTGGTAGACCTCCGGCTGGGCGGCCTGCGCCTGCGCGATGATCACCTGGAAGCTCTGCACGGCCACCGCGAACATCGTCACCAGCGTCACGCCGATCACCAGGCCGATGGTGGTGCGCGCGCTGCGCTCGGGGTAGCGGATCGCGTTCTCGGCCGCGAGCCGCGCGGTCGGGCTCGAGCCGAACGCCCGCCCGACGAGCCGCAGCGCCGCCGGCATGATCCGCTGCGCGCCCAGCACCACCCCGCTGAAAGACACGATGCCGCCGACCACGCCGATGAGCACCCCGAGCGGCGTGACCAGCCCGACCAGGATAGCGAGCACGAGGAACGCGCCGCCGATGATCGCGAGCACGAGCGCCGTGGTGTTACGGGCGCGGCGTCCGGTTGCTTCGTCGAGGCTGCGCTCGACGGAGACGCCGGCCGCCTCGATCGGGCTGACGTGGAGCACGCGGCGTGACCCGATCCAGGATGCCGCCCAGGTCGTGAGCACGACGGCCACGATCGGCAGCAGGATCTCCGGGCCGATGACGCTGTATGCCCGGGCGGGAATGAACTTCGTGGCCGTGGAGACGGCGACGACCAGGGCGGTGAGTCCGGTGCCGGCCGCCGCGCCGATGATCGACCCGATCACGCCGACGAGCAGCCCCTCCCGCGCCACGGCGGCGCGCTGGGTTCGCGCGCTCGAGCCGATGAGCCGCAGCAGCGCGATCGTGCGCCGGCGGCCTGCGATGATCGTGGCGAACGTGTTCGCCGTGACGATCGCGCCCACGTAGACCGCGATCACGATGAAGACGAACGCGAGCACCTGCAGCAGGATCGTGACGGTGTGGCTGGAGCCGGTGACGTCGTCGCCGCGAATCAGCTGGGCGAGCACCGAGGTGACCTCCAGCAGCGCGACGCCGAACGCCGAGCTCAGGGCGGCGACGAGGATGCTCGCGCCGTGCCCCTTCAGCGAGCGGATCACGCGGCCGCCTCGATCCCCAGCATGAACGCCGAGATGTCCTCCGGCGTCGAGCGCTCGTGGTCGGCCACGACCCTGCCGTCCGCCAGGAACAGGATGCGGTCGGCGTAGCTCGCCGCGATCGGGTCGTGCGTGACCATCGCGATGCTCTGGCCGTACTCGCTGCTCGCCGTCGCCAGCAGCGCGAGCACCTCGCGGCTGGTGCGCGAGTCCAGGTTTCCCGTCGGCTCGTCGGCGAACACGAGGTCGGGCCGGGTGGCCAGGGCGCGGGCGATGGCCACGCGCTGCTGCTGGCCGCCGGAGAGCTCGTGCGGGCGGTGGGTGAGCCGCGGGCGCAGGCCGAGCGTGTCGATGAGCCGGTCGATCCACTCCGCCTCGTCGCGCGTGGTGCGGCGGCCGTCGAGCTCGAACGGCAGGCGGATGTTGCCGCCCACGTCGAGCGTCGGCACGAGGTTGAAGGCCTGGAACACGAAGCCGACGCGACGGCGGCGCAGCACCGTGAGCTCGGCATCCGCCAGCTCGGTGATGTCGGTGTCGCCGAGCCAGGCGCGCCCGCCGGTGGCGGTGTCGAGCCCGGCCATGATGTGCATGAGGGTGGACTTGCCCGATCCGGAGGGGCCCATGATCGCGGTGAACTCGCCGCGGCGGATGCCGATCGAGACGCCGTCGAGCGCGGTCACCGTGTTGGTGCCCGATCCGTAGGACTTGGTGAGCTGGGATACGCGGGCCACGAGGCCGGCGTCCTGATTACTGAATGCCATGCTTCGACGCTACGGATCGCGTCCGCGCCGGGCGTCGGGCGCGAGTCGCTCCCCGCTACATCTGCAGGATGATGTCAGCGCGCCAGGTTGTGCTCGAATGCGAACACGACGAGCTGCACCCGGTCGCGCAGCCCCAGCTTCGACAGGATGCGGCTGATGTGCGTCTTCACGGTCGCCTCGCTGAGGAACTCCTTCGACGCGATCTCGGAGTTGCTCAACCCCCGCGCCGCGAGGGCGAAGATCTCGCGCTCCCGCGCCGTCAGCGTCTCGAACGGGGCCGGCACCGGGGTGGCCGCGTGCGCGTCGAAGTGCTCGAACAGCTCGCGGGTCGCGGATGCCGCGATCACCGCGGTCCCGGCGTGCACCGTGCGGATCGCCGCGAGCAGGAACTCGGGGTCGGCGTCCTTGAGCACGAACCCGCTCGCCCCGCCGCGGATGGCGCGGGCCGCCGCTTCGTCGAGGTCGAAGGTGGTCAGCACGATGATGCGCGGCGGACGGGTGCCGCGCGACTCCGCGTCGGCGAGAATGGCGATCGTCGACGCGATGCCGTCCATGACCGGCATCCGGATGTCCATGAGAACGACGTCCGGTCGGCTCGCGGCCACCATGGGCACCGCCTCGGCGCCGTCGCCGGCCTCCCCCACGAACTCGAGGTCCGGCTGCGAACTGACCAGCATGCGGATGCCGGCGCGGAACAGCGCCTGGTCGTCCACCAGCGCGACGCGGATCACGCCTGCACCCCGAGCGTCGCCGTGACGACCCAGTCGTCGCCGACCGGGCCCGCGGTTGCGGTTCCCCCGGCCAGGAGCGCGCGCTCGCGCAGGCCGTCCAGGCCGTGGCCGCCGGATGCCCCCTCCGCCGCTCCCCGCGTGTTGCGCACCGTCACCGTGACATCCTCGCCCGTCCAGGCGAAGTCGAGGTGCACCGGTCGCGACGTGTCGCCGTGCCGCAGCGCGTGGGTGAGCGCCTCCTGCACGATTCGGTAGAGCGCCAGCTGTTGCCCGGCGGGGAGCGTGCGCGGCTCGCCGTCCACCCGCCGCACGATGTCGAGGCCGGAATCGGCGAGCTGGTCGACGAGCCGGTCGAGGTCCACCAGCGCGGGCTGCGGTGACTCGCCCTGGCTGTGGCGCAGCTGGGTGAGCAGCACGCGAACGTCGCCGAGCGCCTCGCGCGCGGTCGACGAGATGGCGGTGAGCGCGGCATCCACCGCGTCCGGGTCGTTCGCGCGGGCGTAGCGGGCGCCGTCGGCCTGCGCGATCACGACGGCGAGCGAGTGGGCGACCACGTCGTGCATGTCGCGGGCTATCGCGTTGCGCTCGTGCTCGATCGCGGCGTCCTGCTCGGCGAGCACCTGCGCGCGCCGGCTGTCCCGCGCGCGGCGGAACACGCGCACGAGCAGGCCGAGGGTCCACGACAGCCCGAGCAGCGCGAGCAGGCCGACGAACGCCGCGACGATCGACCGCACGGCGTCGCCCGCGTTGGGGTAGCTCGAGCCGTACTCCTGCACGAACGGCAGCACCACGATGTAGACGGTCGCGATCGCGGCCCCGAGCACGGCCGACGCGAGCCCGAGCCAGCGGACCAGCCGGCCGCCGTATGCCGCGGTGCAGTACAGCACGCCCAAGGCGGCGACGTCGTAGTAGTTCGGCGCGGGCAGCTGCAGCGCCATATGGATGATCGCCGCCGCCCAGGCCACCCCGAGGGCGAGCGCGGGGCTCAGCCGCCGCAGGGCGAGGGCGATCGCGAACAGCACCAACAGGGCGGCGTCGCCCCACGAGGCCGAGCGCTCCACCGAGATCCAGCCGAGCAGCGCGAAGACGATCGCGACCACGAGGTCGACGGCCACCTGGCGGCCACTCAGCGCACGGAACATCCCACAACCGTATTCGCGCGGGCCGGTCGGCCGGTCACACGGGCCCGGAAATCATCCTGCCGATGTACCCGGCTAGAAGCCGAGCCGGCCGAGCTGCTTCGGGTCGCGCTGCCAGTCCTTGGCCACCTTCACGCGCAGCGAGAGGAAGACCTGCTTGCCCACGAGCGGCTCGATGTTGGCCCGGGCGCGGGCGCCGACATCCGCCAGCCGGGTGCCCTTATGGCCGATGATGATGCCCTTCTGGCTGTC
>JAODAU010000169.1 GCA_025463615.1 Microbacteriaceae bacterium
CACTCGAGGAAGAGGATATCCATGCTATTGACGGGTGTCGGAGTAGGTCGCGGCGTTGCCGTCGGGCCGATCCTGAGAATGCCTGACCCGCTGCCCGAACCGGCGGACACGCCCCGCACCGGCGACGCCGACGCGGAGTTCGCCACGGTGCAGTCCGCGCTCTCGACGGTAGCCACCGAGCTGGCCGCGCGGGGCGCCAAGGCCGGCGGCGCCGCGCGCGACGTGCTCGAGGCGGCATCGCTGATGGCGCAGGACCCCACGCTGGTCGATGACGTGAAGTCGCGGATCGACGGCGGCGCCACCGGGGAGCGCGCGGTCTTCGACGCCTTCGGTGCGTTCCAGGAGATCCTCATCGGCATGGGCGGCCTCATGGCCGAGCGCGCCACCGACCTCGGCGACGTCTCGCAGCGCATCATCGCGCACCTGCGAGGCGTGCCCGCGCCCGGCGTGCCCACCTCGGACTCGCCCTTCGTGCTCGTCGCCCCGGACCTCGCGCCCGCCGACACCGCCCTGCTCGACCTCGAGAAGGTGCTCGGGCTGGTCACGCGCGACGGCGGCCCGACCAGCCACACCGCCATCCTCGCCCGCTCCAAGTCGATCCCGGCGATCGTGGGCGTGACCGGCGCGCTCGACCTCGCGGACGGCACCGTCGTGATCGTGGATGCCGCGTCCGGCACCGTCGCGGTCGACCCGAGTGACACGGAGGTCGCCGACGCGGAGAACCGCATCGCGGAGCGCCTCGCGGCAGCCGCGGCCCCGATCACGGACGGCGTGCTCGCCGACGGCACGAAGGTGCCGCTGCTGGCCAACCTCGGCTCGCCGAAGGATGCCGCGGCCGCCGTGGAGCTGGGCGCCGAGGGGGTCGGACTGTTCCGCACCGAGTTCCTCTTCCTGGATTCGAAGTCCGCCCCGACGGTCGAGGAGCAACGCGCACAGTACACCGAGCTCCTCAGCCACTTCGCGGGTCGCAAGGTGGTCGTGCGTGCCCTCGACGCGGGTGCCGACAAGCCCCTGAGCTTCCTCAACGACGCCCACGAGGAGAACCCGGCGCTCGGCCTGCGCGGCCTGCGCGCGCTGCGGGCCAGCGAGCAGATCCTGCGCGACCAGCTCACCGCGCTCGCCCTCGCCGACGCCGAGACCGAGGCCGACCTCTGGGTCATGGCGCCGATGGTCTCCGACTCAGAGGAGACCGACTACTTCGTCTCGCTGGGCCGCGAGCTGGGGCTGAAGACGGTCGGTGTGATGGCCGAGGTGCCGTCGCTCGCGGTGCTCGCCGACCAGGTGCTCGAGATCGCCGACTTCGTGAGCATCGGCACCAACGACCTCACCCAGTACACGCTGGCGGCGGACCGGATGCTCGGCTCCGTCGCGCACTTCCAGGACCCGTGGCATCCGGCCGTCCTGCGCCTGGTGAAGCTGATCGGCGACGCGGGCGCGGCCACCGGCAAGTCGGTCGGCATCTGCGGCGAGGCCGCGGCCGACCCCCAGCTCGCCGTGGTGCTGGTCGGCCTCGGGGCGACCACGCTGAGCATGACCCCTGCCGCGCTCGCCGACGTGCGCGCGGAGCTCGCCCGCCACACCCTTGACGAGGCGCGTACTCTGGCGAAGGCCGCACTCTCCGCACGCACAGCAGCGGAGGCGCGGAAGGTCGGTTCGACCGAGAAGTGATGCGGATTCACCCCCCTTTCGGGGGTGATTTCGCGGAAAACGTACCCCGATGACCAGACTATTGCTCGCCACGTATCCGAGTTCGGACGATACTGGATGCAGGTTCCGGGGGAGCCTGCAGGGGATCAGGAATGTCCGATAGGGGATCGGGTATGGAGAACGAGACGACCGACGAGGAGTCGGCGCTCGACGAGGCGCAGCCCGCCATCACGTCGGACGAGTCACTCGTGCTGCTGGCGCGCGCCGGCGACAAGTCGGCGTTCGCCGAGCTCTGGCAGCGCCACGCCCGCTCGGGCATGCGCGTCGCCCGCCAGTTCACGTCGTCCAGCGAGGCCGACGACCTCGTCTCCGAGGCCTACGTGCGCATCTACCAGCGCGTGCTCGCCGGCGGCGGCCCGGATGGCGCGTTCCGCCCCTACCTCTACACGACCATCCGCAACCTCGCCGCCCGCTGGGGCCGCGCGAACCACTCGATCACCGTCGAGGACATCGGCGAGTTCGAGGACGTCGTCGAGGGCGACGACCCCGCCACCGTCGCGCTCGACCGCACCCTCACCGTTTCCGCCTTCCGCAGCCTCCCCGAGCGCTGGCAGTCCGTGCTCTGGTACACCGAGGTCGAGGGCATGGACCCGCACGAGGTGGCCCCGATCCTCGGCATCAGCGCCAACGGCGTCGCCGCCCTCTCGTACCGGGCCCGCGAGGGCCTGCGCAAGGCGTGGCTGCAGGCGCACGTCAGCGACGCCACGGCGTCGGGGGAGTGCCGCTGGACGATCGGCCGCCTCGGCG
The DNA here is from genome assembly GCA_025463615.1 of Microbacteriaceae bacterium. The sequence goes on from JAODAU010000169.1 coordinate 2,455, forward strand.
AATATGCCCGCAAGGGCATGACCGCCCGCGAGCGCACCCGGGTCGAGGAGCATCTCGCCACCTGCACCAAGTGCGCGATCATCAACGAGGAGGTCGACGAGGTCGGCTCGCACCTCGCCTTCGTGCTCATCCCGCTCATCCTCGGCGGCGCGGTAGGGGGCACATTCCTCGCGTCGCTCAGCGCACCCTCCGGCGCGGTCGCCGCTGAGGCCGTCGCCTCGGCGATGCCGCCCGCGTTCCACACGCTCGCCGCGGCATCCGCGCCCGCCGTCTCGACCGGGCTGGCGGCATCCGCCGTCACCGCGCCACTCGTCGGTGCCCTCTCGGTCGCGCTAGCCGTCTCGGGCGGCCTCGCCGTCACCTCGATCGTGCCGCGCGAGCCCGCCGCCGCCACCCAGGTCGCCGACGGCGTCGGTGGACCGGGATCGGCCCAGCCTGCCGCGCCGCTAGCCGCCGTCTCGCCCTCCGCCATCCCCGACCTGCTCAATGGCCCGTCCGGCCAGGGCAGCCAGCCCGACCCGTCCGGCCAGCCCGCCGCGGGCAGCCTCGTCTCCGGCGTCGACTCGACGCTCAACGGTGTCGCGCCCGGGCTCGGCTCGACGGTGGGCGGCGTCGTCTCCGGTGTGGGCTCCGCCGTCAATGGCACGGTCGCGGGCGTCGGCTCGACGGTGGATGGCGTCGTCAAGGGCGTCACCGCGCCGATCAACGGCCTCACGGGGCTCAACGTCGGCCCCGGCGCGGTGCCCGATCACACCGCACCCGACGGTCTCGTCGGCGCGACTACCGCGCTCGACCTCAGCGGCCGGGGGATGCCGGGCGCCACCGTCTCGGTGCAGGCGGCGGGCGTCGTCTACGCCACCACGAAGGTCACTCCGCAGGGCACCTGGGCGGTGCACATCAGCGCGCTGCCGTCGGGCGTCGCCGGCATCCAGCTCAAGCAGACGCTGGTCAGCCTGCTCGGCATCGACCTCGTCTCGGTGCCGCTCTCGGTGCTCTCGAACAGCCTCGGCGTCACGCTGAACATCCTCGGCCTCTAGCGCCGAAAAGTTTTTCTTCGAACCCGCGTCATAGACGGGTCTGTGCGTGCTCTCTTCTGGTGAAAGGGTCACCGCAAGAACACGAGGTACCAATCGGTGGCCCTCATGACCGGGGGGTCAAGTTCCGGTGCCGCCCGCCCCGCCCAGGAGGCGGGCGGCGCTGGACTCACACGTTAAATGAAAATCGCCGCCAGGGTTTCGGGCGCGCTGGAGCTTGGAGCGAAGCGCAGCTTCGCGCGACGCCAGCGCCGACGGAGCTACGCTCCGGCGGTCCACAACTTCACATGAGAATCGCCGCCGGGGGTTCGGGTACCCCGGCGGCGATTGACTTCAAACGGCTCTTACGGCTTGCCGCGCAGCACGGCCGCCTTGACCTCGGCGATGGCCTGCGTCACCTGGATGCCGCGGGGGCAGGCATCCGTGCAGTTGAACGTCGTGCGGCAGCGCCAGACGCCCTCCTTGTCGTTGAGGATGTCGAGCCGAACGGCGGCACCCTCGTCGCGGGAGTCGAAGATGAAGCGGTGCGCGTTCACGATGGCGGCCGGGCCGAA
>JAODAU010000193.1 GCA_025463615.1 Microbacteriaceae bacterium
TGGTTGGTCGGCTCGTCGAGCAGCAGTGCGTCCGGCCGCTCGAGCAGCAGGCCGGCGAGCGCGAATCGCGACCGCTGCCCGCCCGAGACCTCGTCGAGGGCGCGGTCGAGCGGCAGGCCGGCCACGCCGAGCCCCTCGAGCAGTTCATCGCGCCGGGCGTCGACCGACCACACCTCGGCGCGGGTCGCGGTCGCGAGGGCGGCGTCGTAGCGCTCGGCCCCACCCTCGGCCTCGATGGCGGATGCCGCGGCCTCCAGCTCCCGCTCGATGCCCCGCACCTCGGCCATCGCCGACTCGAGGAGCTGCCGCACGCTGCCGCCGAACCCCACCTCCTGCCGGAGAAGCCCGAGGCGGCGCGGAGTGCTGAGCGTGCCGGCATCCGCGGGCTCGTCGCCGGCGATGGTGCGCAGCAGGGTGGACTTGCCGGCCCCGTTCTCGCCGATCAGTCCGACGCGGCTGCCGGGCTGCACGACGAGGTCGATGTCGCTGAGCACACGCCGGTCGCCGAAGCTGCGGCTGAGGGAGGAGACGTGGATGTAGTCGCTGAAAGTGGATGTGCGCGCAGGCATGCGGTCACCGTTCCGTTCTCGATATACGAGCGATTCCCGCCGGGCAGAGCCTCGGACGCGGGACGGAAGGGTGGTCAAAGCTTCATAGCGGGGTCGAGACTAACACCGACCCCGCTACGCGGTCAACGAGTCAGGCCGTGATCTCGAGCGCCTTCTGCGTGGCGGCGAGGGTCTTGACCGCCAGCCTGGGGTCGTCGGAGAGCTTGGTTCCGTAGCTCGGCACCATCAGCTTGAGCTGCGGCATCCAGCCGGCCATGCGGTCGGGGAAGCAGCGTTCAAGCACGTCGAGCATGATCGGAACGGCCGTGGATGCCCCCGGCGACGCCCCGAGCAGGCCCGCGATGCTGCCGTCGGCCGCGGTCACCACCTCGGTGCCGAACTGCAGCACCCCGCCCTTCTCGGGATCGCGCTTGATGACCTGCACCCGCTGGCCCGCGGTGATGCGGTACCAGTCGGCCGGGTCGGCGTTCGGCATGAACTCCTGCAGCGCCGCGAACTTGGTCTTCTTCGAGGCGGCGAGCTGCCCGACGAGGTAGCGCACCAGGTCGAGGTTGGCGAGGCCGGCGCGCACCATCGGCACGAGGTTGTGCGGGCGGATCGTGGAGAACAGGTCCCACCACGAGCCCGTCTTGAGGAACTTGGTGTTGAAGCCGGCGTACGGGCCGAACATCAGGCTCGCCTCGCCGTCGACGATTCGGGTGTCGAGGTGCGGCACCGACATGGGCGGGGAGCCGACCGCGGCCTTGCCGTAGACCTTCGCGCGGTGGCGGGCCACGACATCCGGGTTGTCGGTGCGCAGGAACTCACCGCTCACCGGGAAGCCGCCGAAGCCCTTGGCCTCCTTGATCCCGGATTTCTGCAGCAGCTTGAGCGCGCCGCCGCCGGCCCCGACGAACACGAACCGGGCCTGCACGTTGAAGGCGGTGCCACCGACCTCGTGCTTCACGCGCAGCTTCCACGTGCCGTCGGAGAGCTTGGTGATGTTCTTCACCGACTGCTCGGTGTAGAGCACGGCGCCGTTGTCGGTGATGTAGTGCAGCAGGTCGTGGGTGAGCGCTCCGAAGTCCACGTCGGTGCCGACGTCGATGCGGGTGGCCGCGATCTTCTGCGAGCGGAGGCGGCCGGGGATCATCGACGGCGTCCACGAGCGGATCACCTCCGGGTCCTCGGTGAACTCCATGCCCGTGAACAGCGGGTGGTCCTTGAGCGCCTCGTGCCGCTTGCGCAGGTAGTCGACGTTCTCGTCGCCCCAGACGAAGCTCATGTGCGGCACCGGGTTGAGGAAGGCCTGCGGGTCGGGCAGCAGGTTCCTGCCGACCAGGTAGGTCCAGAACTGGCGCGACACCTGGAACTGCTCGTTCACCTTCACGGCGCTCGTGATGTCGATGGTGCCGTCCTGCTTCAGCGGCGTGTAGTTCAGCTCGCACAGCGCGGAGTGGCCGGTGCCGGCGTTGTTCCACGGGTTCGACGACTCCAGCGCGGTGTCGGCCAGGCGCTCGAAGATGCGGATGCTCCAGTCGGGCTGAAGCTGCTTGATGAAGGCGCCGAGCGTGGCACTCATGATGCCACCGCCGATCAGCACGACATCGATGGGTTCTTTGCTCACCTCACAAGTTTACGGTGGGCGGCTGGGCACCCCCGCCGAGTGGGGCTGTTAAAGTCCCAGTTTCTTGAGCGCGGCATCCATTTCCACGGCCATGTGCGCGTAGCCGGCGTCGTTGGGGTGCAGTCCGTCGCTCGCCATCCACTCGGGGTGGTGCTCGATCCAGTGCGAGGCGCCGGGGATGTAGTCGGCGTGGATGCCTGCGGCCGCCGCCTTCACCCAGCCCGAGATCACCGCCAGCGAGTGGGGCCTCGCGTCGGTGTACCAGAACGGCTCCACCACGATGAACCGCGCGTTCGGGAGCGCCGCCTTGAGCCGCGTGAAGTCGGTGGTGATGTTGGCGTGGATCTGCTGCGCGGCGGAGTCGTACGAGAAGTTGTCGTTGAGGCCCATGGTGATGAACACGATGTCGGGAGTGTCTGCGATGACCTGGCTCGGCTCGTCACCGTCGCCGAAGATGGACCGGTTGTTGATGAATCCGAGGCCATTCACGCTCGGGTTGAATTCGCTCCAGCCACGCTCGTCACAGATGATCGTCGACCACCTCAGGTCGGCATCGCTGGCTCCTGTGCCGAGCGTGTATGAGTC
>JAODAU010000204.1 GCA_025463615.1 Microbacteriaceae bacterium
ATCGTCGCGCCGCCGTCGCTGAGCTGGTAGTCGACCCCGTCGGCCTTGAGCTGCTCGACGACGCTGTTCGCGTCGGTGCCGCTGAGCCCGGAGAAGAGCGGGGAGTATGAGGGGCGCGTGACCCAGATCGAGAGCGCCGCGATGCCGAGCACGAGCACGGCCACGCCGATGATGGCGACCGTGCGCTGCGCGATCGTGAACTCCCGGATCGCCCCGGTGAACCGCCGAAGGGCGGTGGTGAGCTGGGCGGGCATCAGGCCTGCATCCTCATGATCTCGTTGAACGCCTCGACGCCCTTGTTACGCACGGCGGCGACGAGCTCCATCGTCACCTGCGCGCGGGTCGCGGCGATCGTGGCCTTGTGGATGTCGTCGAGGTTGCCCGTGACCGCCTGGATGGCGAGGTCGTTGGAGGTCGACTGCAGCTGCTGCAGGTTGTCGACGGCGCCGCCGAGCTGGCTGGCGAAGTCGGATGCCGAGGCCGGGTTGGTGGGGTCCGCCCCGATCGTGGAGGTCGAGCTTGTTCCCGAGATCGAGGTGGTCGCCGCCGAGTTGAGCGCGGAGGTTATCGAGGAGATGTCCATCAGTTCTTTCCGATCGCCAGTGCGGCTTCGTAGGTTTCCTTGGCGCGGTCCACCACGGCGGCGTTCGCCTGGTAGCCGCGCTGCGCCATGATGAGCTGGCCCATCTGGGACGCGAGGTCGATGTCGGGGTAGCGCACGTAGCCCTCGGTGTCGGCGAGCGGGTTGTCCGGCGCGTAGACCAGGCGGCCGGTGGCGTCGCCGTATGCCGCGCCCTTCACGTACACGCCGGAGTTGCCCTCGCCCTCCTGGGCGACCACATACCGCGCCTGGAAGGCGGGGCCGCTGGTGGGCTTGACGGTGTTGACGTTGGCGATGTTGTCGCTGACCGCGTCGAGCCACTTGCGGTGCAGGGTCAGGCCGGTGCCGGCGATGCCGATCGCGTCGAAGGTCATGATCCGCTCGCAATCGCCGCGCGCATGATCGAGAACTGGTTGCTCATCGCCTGCGTCGCGAACTGCGTGCGGAGCACGGTGTCGACGTTGGAGAGCGTCTCGGTGTCGAGGTTGACGTTGTTGCCGTTGAGCTCGGTGGGTTCGAGGGAGCGGGCGACCGTGGCATCCACGTGTCCGTCGCCGTTCTTCACGGACTGGGCCAGGGCGTCTTCGAAGAGCACGCGCTTGGCGTGGTAGTCGGGGGTGTTGACGTTGGCGATGTTGTTGGCGATCGTGCGCTGTCGCAGCGCGAGGCCGTCAAGCGCGCTGGAGAGCGCCGCCTGGGTCACGGATTCGAGCACGGTGGTTCCGTTTCGTCGTCAAACGATCGGCCGATCCGTGGCCATTCAGTGAGCGATCCGTGCTCTTCAGAACTAGCTATCGGCCGACGTACACCCGCGGTTAGCCCGTGTTAGCCCCTCCCGCACCCCCCTTTAGGGGCAGACGTGCTGAACCGTGCTGCCGGCAGGGCCGCTCCCGCCGCTAATGTTTAGGTTGACAAGTTCGCGGCGGCGAAATGTCCGCGGGGACGGGACCAGCAAGTGAGAACACTGTCGGGCGCTGGGGAACTCGCAGCCAGCGGAAACGTTTTTCTAGCCTTGCTCGTCGCCCTTGCCGCCGGGGTGCTCTCTTTCATTTCACCCTGCGTGCTACCTCTGGTTCCCGGCTATCTCGCCTACGTGAGCGGCATTACTTCTCAACGCTCTCGAGGCGACCGACCCCGAGTGGCACTTGGAGTCCTGCTGTTCATCGCGGGCTTCAGCACGGTCTATGTCGGCCTGACACTCGTGTTCTCGCTGGCCGGCCTGTACCTCATCCCGTGGCTTGGGCTCATAACCCGAATTGCCGGAGTGCTGGTGTTCGCCATGGGACTGGTCTTCATTGGACAACTCACTTTCCTGCAAAAGGTGATCAAGCCCTCCTGGACCGTTGCGACTGGCCTTGGCGGAGCACCGCTGCTCGGCGTCGTCTTCGCCCTCGGCTGGGCGCCGTGCAGCGGACCCACCCTGAGCGTCGTCCTCAGCCTCAGCCTCGGCAGCGCATCCCCCACCCGAGGAGTCATCCTCGGCATCGCGTACTGCCTGGGAATCGGCATCCCCTTCCTCTTGGCGGCCCTCGGTCTCGACTGGATGGCCAACTCGATAGCGTGGGTAAAACGCAACATCCGCACGATCAACGTCGTGGGGGGCCTTGCTCTGATGGTCATCGGCCTCGTGATGATTGCCGGGATCTGGCAACTGCTCATGTCCCGTCTTGGCTCGTTGCTACCGGGATTCGTCTCACCGATATAGGGAGATGTGCCCGATCCGTTGCCGGGGACTCAGCCCGTGACGTCGAGGTACGGCGGGCGGGCCGTGGCGCGCTCCGACGGCACCGTGCGCACGACCTCGAGGTGCCGGGCGACGGTGCGCTGGCGCTTCTCGAGGCGGTGGATGGCGGCATCCTGCGCCCGCACGATCTCGGCCGCGTAGTCCCGCAGTTCGTCGGGCAGCGGCCCGAGCTCGGTCGGCGCGAGCCAGACCGGGGCGGGCGCGAGCCAGCTGTCGTCGAGGGGGCGGTCGGCGCTCACCAGGTTCGACTCCATGGCGGCGAGCACCGCCATCCAGTTGTCCCAGTTGCGCTCGGCGCCGGTGATCGGGTCGTCGTCAGGCAACGCCGAGCTCCCGGCTCACGGCGCCCGCGGGCGCGGTCTCGCGCGAGAGCTGCTGCGCGGCCTCGTGCCACGCGAGGCGCAGCGGCTCGAGCAGGTCGATCGACTCGACGATGCCGGCGCCCTCGCGACGGATGTTGGCGAGCACCAGCAGGCTCATGCAGTACTGGTAGAGCGAGGCCAGGCCGGCCGCGCCATCCCACAGCTCGACCTTGAGCGAGCCGCTCAGCTCGGTGATGATCGCCTGCGCGTGCAGCAGGTTGGTGGACATCGTCTGCCAGTCCTCGCGGTCGTGCGCGATGCGCGAGCGCTCGAGGTCGAGCAGCAGCCGGTCGTAGAGCATGGTGAGCAGTCGCACCGGCGAGGCCGAGAGGATCGCGTCGTTCGTGTAGGCGGAGCGCTGCGCCGCCATCGTGTGCATGGTCATCAGCTGCTCGTCGAGGTCGTGGTGAGGGAGGCCAGCTGCGAGGTGAGGTTGGCCTGCTGCGCCTTGAGGTTGCTCAGCGTGACCTCCATGGCGGAGTACGTCTTCTGCAGCGTGTCCTTCTTGCTGGCGAGGCGCAGGTCCCAGTCCGAGATCTGCTTGTTCAGCGCGGTGACCGTGCTCTGGTCGCCCGTGATCTTGTTGGTCAGGGTGCCGGTGTACTTGTCGGATGCCGTGGTCGCGACATCCGCCACCCGCTGCGCGATCGTCTGCAGGGCCGCGTTCACCGTGGTGGGATCCGCGGCGAGCGCCGCCTGGAACTTGGCCGAGTCGAAGGTGATGGTGCCGGTGCTGGTGACGCTGATGCCGTACTCCGACGGCGAGTGGCCGTTGATCGGCGAGGTGGCGGCCGTCATGATCTTCGAGTTGATGTCGCGGATGGTGCTGTCGCCCGTGAAGACGCCCGCGGTGATCGACGTGGTGCCGTCCGCATTCGTGCCGGTGGTGGTCGCCGACTGGGTCGAGATCGAGTTGAACACCGCATTGAGCGAGTCGACGAACTTCGACGCCATGGTCGACACCGCGTTGACGTCGCGGGCGACGGAGAGGGTCGCCGGGTCGGTCGTGGTGGCGGAGACGGTGACCTGCACGCCGGGGAGCAGGTCTTTGAACGTGTTCGTCGACGAGGTGATGGTCTGCTCGGCGGAGCTGCCCGCCCACAGGGTGACACTCGCATCCTGCGCGGTCTTGACGATCGCGGCGCCGGGCGCGGCGAGCACGTCGGTGGCGGTGCCGGCGGTGACGTCGGCTGCGGAGCCCTGGTAGACGCTGAACGCGCCGGCCACGCCGGTCGAGTTGCTGGAGAACTGCAGGCGGTAGAGCGGGTTGCCCGATCCGTCGGTGCCGGATGCCACCTTGGTGGCGGTGACGCCCGCGGCGGAGGCGTTGATCGCCTTGGCCACGTCGTCGAGCGAGTTGGAGGCCGGGGTGATCTCGGTCTTCGTGCCGTTGTGGCCCACGATCGTGATCGTGGCGGGCGACGGCCACTGCGCCATCGCCGTCGAGACGCCGACCTGGTTGCGGGCGAGCGCGCTCACGATCACCTGGAGCTCACCGGCGGACGCGCCGGCCGAGGTGGTGGCGGTGAGTGCGGTGGACGAGCTGGTCGCGGCGTAGACATCCAGTGCGCCGGCTTTGGCGTTGGTGGTCGCGAGGTCCGCGAGGGAGGAGATCTTGGTGTTCAGCGCCTGGAGCGCGGTGATCTCGGTGGTGGTGGTGGTGACCTGGTTCTTGAGCAGGGTCTGGGGCTGTGCCTCGGCGGTCATCAGCTCGGTGATGAGCGCCGTCGTGTCCAGGCCGCTGGAGAGGCCGTCGAGGGAGATTCCCATGGGAGCGGTCCTTGTCTCTTCGGGTGGTGCGGGTCAGTGCGTGCTGGGGGTGCGGGTTACCGCCCGGCAGCGGTGGTGCGGAAGGTCCAGTTCCCACACCACCGCCACCAGGCGGATCATTTACCCGTGGGCGGACTAGCGCAGGAGCTGAAGAACGCCCTGGTTGCCCTGGTTCGCCTGCGCGAGCATCGCGGTGCCGGCCTGCGACAGGATGTTCGAGCGGGTGTACTTGACCATCTCGGACGCCATGTCGGTGTCCGTGATGCGCGACTTCGCGGCCGTCAGGTTCTCGGTGGAGACGCTGAGGTTGCGGATCACGCTCTCGAAGCGGTTCTGCTGCGCACCGAGTGAGGCGCGAGCGGTGGAGACCGCCGTGATGTTGGTGTCGAGGGTGGCGATCGAGGTCAGGGCCGACGCGGAGCTGGAGAAGCCCGTGGCGGCGAGGCCGGTGATCGTCGTTCCGATGGCTGCCACGTCCGAAGTCGAGACAGTGATCTGGTCCTCAGCGGCAACCGAACCGGCGCCGACCTGGAAGGTCAGCGACGCGCCACCTGCACCGAGGAGCTTCGTGCCGTTGAAGTTGGCCGAAGCACCGATACGGGTGAGCTCTGCGCCGAGCTGCGTGACCTCGGTGGAGATCGCTGCACGCGAGTCCGCGTTGTTCGAGTCGTTACCGGCCTGAACGGCGAGGTCGCGCACACGCTGCAGGATGGTCTGAACCTCAGAGAGCGAACCTTCAGCGGTCTGGATGACGCTGATGCCGTCCTGCGCGTTGCGGGAAGCGACGCCGAGGCCGCTCACCTGCGACTGCAGGCCCTGGGAGATGGCCAGACCAGCTGCGTCGTCCGCGGCGTGGTTGATGCGAAGACCGCTCGACAGCTTCTCGAGAGACTTCGAGAGGTCGTTCTGCGTGTTGGAAAGGTTCCGGTACGAGTTGAGTGCCGAAATGTTGGTGTTGACCTGCATACCCATGATGTATTCCTCCGTGATGTGGGTTGTACCGCCGGCCCATCCGTGGTCCGACACCTGTAGCTATCGGCATCCGTCGCTCTCGCGTTAGATGCGATGCAAATCTTTTTTGTTACGAGGCCGCCGCGCTGCGCTGGTGCTGCGGGATCATCTGCGACATGCCCGCGAGCGCGCCGTTGGCCACGCGGGCCAGGTAGGCGCTGCGCGCGGCCGGCGCGATGCGCGAGACCGGGGCGTACTCCTCTGTCGTGTCCGCGTAGTGCGTCTCGAGGCCGTCCTTGAGCAGGCGGATCGCCTCGGCGCGCTGCTGCGACACCGCGGAGTGGGTGATGCCGAGCTCCTCGGCGATCTCCTTGACCGAACGGTCGTCGAAGTAGACCTGCTCGACGATCGCGCGCATCTTCTCCGGCAGCGCTTCGATCGCGGCGCGCAGGTAGGTGAGGCGCTCGGAAGAGAGGAGCGACTCCTCGGGAAGGGCGGTGTCGGCCACCAGGAAGTCGGCCGTGGTGTCGTCGATGGCGGTGACGGTGCGCGCGGCATCCGTGAGTCCGGCGGTGACCTCCGCGACATCCACACCCATGGATGTCGCGATCTCCTCCACGCGAGGCGTGCGCCCCAGCGCGGCCGTCAGGGTCTCCTGCACGGCGGTGGTCTCCTTGATGCGGCGGCGAGCGCCGCGGGTGGCCCAGTCGCTGGAACGCATCTCGTCGGCGAATGCCCCGAGGATGCGCTTGCGTGCGAATGCGCCGAACGGCACCCCGAGGGTGACGTCGAAAGAGTCGGCCGCGGTGATGAGTGCGACGGCCCCCGCCGACGCGAGGTCATC
>JAODAU010000222.1 GCA_025463615.1 Microbacteriaceae bacterium
GCGACACCGAGCTGCTGGTCAACGTGCTCGCGCACGAGCTGCAGGAGCAGGTCACCGGGCCCAACCTCGACCCCGACCAGGTGTTCGCCGCGGTCGAGCGCGTGCACGAGCGCGTCGAGGGGTCGTATGCCGCGATCGCGCTGATCGCCGGGTACGGGCTGCTCGCGTTCCGTGACCCGTTCGGCATCCGTCCGCTGGTGTTGGGGCGCCGGGCTCGGGGCTTCGTGGGCACCGAGTGGATCGTGGCATCCGAGTCCCTGGTGCTCGAGAGCGCCGGCTACGAGATCGTGCGGGATGTCGCGCCCGGCGAGGCGGTCTTCATCACCCTCGACGGCGAGATGGTGTCACGCCAGTGCGCGGCCAACCCGCGGCTGGTGCCCTGCTCGTTCGAGTACGTCTACCTCGCCCGCCCCGACTCGATCATGAACGGCATCTCGGTCTACGAGGCGCGGCTGCGGCTCGGCGACCGGCTCGCCGACACGATCGCGCGCTACACGCCGATGGGCGACATCGACGTGGTCATGCCCATCCCGGACTCCTCCCGCCCGGCCGCCATGCAGGTAGCGCAGAAGCTCGGCGTCGAGTACCGTGAGGGCTTCTACAAGAACCGCTACGTGGGCCGCACGTTCATCATGCCGGGCCAGGCCGAGCGCAAGAAGTCGGTCAAGCAGAAGCTCAACGCGATGGGCAGTGAGTTCCGCGGCAAGAACATCCTGATCGTGGATGACTCGATCGTGCGCGGCACCACCTCCAAGGAGATCGTGCAGATGGCCCGCGAGGCCGGTGCCAACAAGGTCACCTTCACCTCGGCGGCTCCCCCGGTGCGCTTCCCGCACGTCTACGGCATCAACATGCCGTCGCGGCAGGAGCTGGTGGCGCACGGCCGCCGCATCCCGGAGATCGCCACCGAGCTCGGCGCCGACTACCTCATCTACCAGGAGGTCGCCGACATGGAGGCCGCCATCCTGCAGGGCTCGAACGTGGAGTCGCTGGAGATGAGCTGCTTCACCGGCGAGTACGTCACCGGCACCGTCACGCCGGAATACCTCGCCTGGGTGGAGCGCACGCAGCTCAGCTGAGCGGCTTCTCCTCGGGCTCGTCGAGCTCGGCTTCATACGGCAGCGGGTCGACCGTGACGCGCTCGGCGACGATCGTGCGCGCGCGGCGCAGCGAGACCCGATCCAGGATGAGCGCGAGCAGCGCGCCCAGTACGATGCCGATCGGGATGCCGTAGAGCAGGAAGTACCCCACGGTGGCCGCGTACCCGGTCTTCTCGTCGATCGGGAACGCCGACGTGATCGCCGCCGAAGCGATGCCGCCGATGAGGCCGCCAAGCACGAGGAACACCGGCACCTTCGGCGCGCGGCGGATCGAGACCTCGGCCTCGCTCACCGTGGCGGCGGGGAAGGGCTCGAGGCTGTCGTCGGGCTCGGGGCCCGGCTCGGAGGTGCTCATGGCTCTATTCTCCCCCGGGCTCGCCCCGCCACCTGAGCGGCAGGTGTGCAGACAGGTCGGCACGGGCCCCGGATGCCGACACCCGGCCCGCGTGGAGCGCGTCCGCCCACGGCACGGCCCCGGTGGCGATCTCGAGCCAGGTCAGGGCATCCGTCTCGATCACGTTCGGCGGCGTGCCGCGCGTGTGGCCCGGTCCCTCGATGCATTGAACGGCGCCGAACGGCGGCACGCGCACCTCCACCGAGTTGCCCGGCGCCAGGTCGGCGAGCAGCTGCAGCAGGTAGCGCACGGCGGTCGCGACGGTGTCGCGGTGCTCCTGGTTGGCGAGCGCGCGGAGCACGGCGTCACCGCCGACCTCGTCGGCGATGCGGGGTTTGGGCATGCGTCAACGCTAGCGCGGCCGGGCACGGGCGGCTCGGCTACGCTTGCCGGGTGAGAATCCTCGTCCTCGGATCCGGCGCCCGCGAGCACGCGATAGTCACCGCCCTGCTGCGCGAGGAGACCGCGCACACCATCATCGTGGCGCCCGGCAATGCCGGCATCGCGGCGGAGGTGGAGGTGATCCATCTCGACCCCACCAACCCCGAGGTCGTCACCGAGTTCGCCTTCGACAACGACATCGAGCTCGTGATCGTGGGGCCCGAGGCCCCGCTGGTCGCGGGCGTCGCGGATGCCCTGCGCACCCGCGGCATCGCCACCTTCGGTCCCGGCCGCGCGGCCGCCCAGCTCGAGGGGTCGAAGACATTCGCCAAGCGCATCATGGAGGAGGCCGGCGTGCCCACCGGCCGCGCCACGCGCGCCGCCACCAGCGTGGAGGCGACCATCGCCATCGACGAGTACGGCGCCCCCTACGTGGTGAAGGCCGACGGCCTCGCCGCCGGCAAGGGCGTGCTCGTCACCAACGATCGCGACGCGGCGATCGCCCACGCCGACTACTGGCTCGGCCACGGCAGCGTGCTGGTCGAAGAGTTCCTCGACGGCCAGGAGGTCTCGATGTTCCTGCACAGCGACGGCCACACCGTGCTCCCGCTGGAGCCCGCGCAGGACTACAAGCGGCTCGCCGACAACGACGAGGGCCCGAACACCGGCGGAATGGGCGCCTACTCGCCGCTGCCCTGGCTCCCCGACGGTTTCGTGGACGAGGTCATCGAGACCATCGCCCTGCCGACCGTGCGGCAGCTCGCCACGGAGCAGACGCCCTTCATCGGGCTGCTCTACTGCGGGCTGATCGTCACCTCGCGCGGCATCCGCGTGATCGAGTTCAACGCGCGCTTCGGCGACCCGGAGACCCAGGTGGTGCTGCCACGGCTCGTCACCCCGCTCAGCGGCCTGCTGTTCGCTGCCGCGAGCGGCGAGCTGGCCGGGATGCCGCGGCCGAAGTTCTCGGAGGATGTCGCGGTCACCGTGGTCCTCGCCAGCGAGGGCTACCCCGACACCCCCATCACCGGCCGCCGGATCACCGGCCTCGACACCGCGCTCGCGATCCACGGCGTGACGATCGCGCACGCCGCGACCGCGGTCTCCGCCTCCCCGGAGGGTGGCGATCACCTCGTCGCGACGGGCGGGCGCGTGCTCAGCGTCGTCGCGACGGGCACCGACTTCGCGGAGGCCCGATCCCGTGCCTACCTCGCGCTCGAGGCGATCGAGCTCGAGGGCGGCCAGTTCCGCACCGACATCGCCGCGCGGGTCGCCGAGTGAGCGCCGACCTCGCGGGCTGGACGCACGCGTACTCGGGCAAGGTGCGGGACCTGTATGTCGAAGAGGGCGTCGCCGACCTGGCCACGGCATCCCGTGTGCTGGTGGTCGCGAGCGACCGCGTGAGCGCGTTCGACTACGTGCTCTCGCCCGGCATCCCGGGCAAGGGCGAGCTGCTCACCACGCTGAGTCTCTGGTGGTTCGACCAGCTGCGCGGCATCCCGAACCACCTGGTCGCCGACCACGAGCTGCACGGCGAGACCGTCACCGAGCTGATCCCCGCCGAGGTGCAGGGGCGCGCGATGCTCGCCCGCACGCTCGACATGTTCCCGCTCGAGTGCGTGGTGCGCGGGTACCTAGTCGGGTCGGGCTGGGTGGAGTACCAGGCGTCGCAGAGCGTGTGCGGCATCCCGCTGCCCGCTGGGCTCGGCGAGGGCGACCGACTGCCCGAGCCGATCTACACGCCGGCCTTCAAGGCGCCGATGGGCGAGCACGACGAGAACATCAGCTACGAGCGCACGGTCGAACTCGTCGGGGCGGATGTCGCGGCCGAGGTGCGCCGCCT
>JAODAU010000232.1 GCA_025463615.1 Microbacteriaceae bacterium
GAGGAGCTGGAGGGATTCCGCACGCGGATCCGGCAGGCGGCGATCGGCATGGCCGCGGCATCCTTCGAGGGCGTGCTCGACCTGGACGAGTGGGCGACGTTCGGCGTCGCCGCGCGGCGGCTGCAGCGGGTGCGGGCGGTGTCGAGTGATTAGCGCGGACGACATCGCGGACGCCCTCGGGAGGCCCCGGCCGACCGAGCAGCAGCGCGAGGTGATCCAGTCGCCGCTCGAACCGGCCCTGGTGGTAGCCGGCGCGGGCAGCGGCAAGACCGAGACGATGGCCAACCGGGTGCTCTGGCTGTTGGCGAACGGACACGTGCAGCCGGGGGAGATCCTCGGCCTCACCTTCACCCGCAAGGCGGCGGGTGAACTGGCGGCGCGCATCAGGGAGCGGATCGCCGAGCTCGGGCGCGCCGGTCTGCTCGCGGCCGAGGTCGACGAGTTCGACCCGCCGGTGGTCGCCACCTACAACTCCTTCTCGAACCGCATCTACCGCGACAACGCGATCCTGCTCGGGCGCGAGAGCGACGGCGCCGTGCTCGGCGAGGCCTCGAGCTGGCAGCTGGCGCGCTCGATCGTGATCGCGAGTACCGACGAGCGCCTGCCCACGCTCGACAAGAACATCGACGCGGTGACGCGGGCCGTGCTGGCCCTCGCGCACGGCATCGAGGAGAACCTGGCCGACCCGGCCGAGGTGGCGCAGTACGCCCGGCGCTTCGCCGCGCTCGAAGACCTGCCGCCGGGCGGCCGCGGGGCCTACGAGGATGCCGCGGCCCTCGCCCGCGCGGTCGGCGCCCTTCCCGTGCTCCTCGACCTCGCGCAGGAGTTCGCGCGGGCCAAGGCGCGCCGCGGCTTCGTCGAGTACTCGGACCAGGTGGCGCTCGCCCTGCGCATCGTGCGCGAGGTGCCGCGCGTGGCCGACGAGCTGCGCGCGCAGCACCGGGTGATCCTGCTCGACGAATACCAGGACACGAGCGTCTCGCAGACCTGGCTGCTCGCCGAGCTCTTCACGGGCGGCGCCGTGATGGCGGTCGGCGACCCCAACCAGTCGATCTACGGCTGGCGCGGCGCGAGCGCGAGCAACCTGGAGGGCTTTGGCCGCCAGTTCGGCGGCGACCGGCACTACTCGCTGACCCGGAGCTGGCGCAACGGGCACGACATCCTGGCGGTGGCGAACGGCATCGTGGAGCCGTTCATGACGGCGGGGCGGGTGCGCGCGCTCGAGGCGGCGCCCACGGCATCCGCGTTCCCGGTCGACGTCGTCTACGAGGAGACGCTGCCCGACGAGGCCGAGGCGGCGGCGCTGTGGCTGAAGGCGCACCTGCGGGGTGCCGAGACCACGGCCGCCATGCTGTTCCGGGCGCGGAAGACCCAGGGGGTGTTCATCGAGGCGCTGCGGCGCCACGGCATCCCGTACCACGTGCTCGGCATCGGCGGACTGATGGCGGAGCCGGAGGTCGCCGACCTCGTCTCGGCCCTCACCGTGGTCAACGACCCGACCGCGGGCGCCGAGCTGGTGCGCCTGCTCGCCGGGTCGCGCTGGCGCATCGGCGCAAAGGACCTGTTCGTGCTGGGGCGGCTCGCGTCGTGGCTGCGCGACCGCGACTACGCGCAGCAGCCGATCGACTCCGAGGTGCGGGAGCGGATGCGGGCGTCCGTCGCCGAGGGCGAGGGCGGCTCGATCGTCGACGCGCTCGACTTCCTCGCGACCGCCCGCGAGGGCCACAGCGCGCTCGAACGCTTCAGCCCGGTGGGGCTCGCCCGCCTGCGCGAGGCGGGCCGCACGTTCGCACGGCTGCGTTCTCGTGTCGGCCTCGACCTGCTCGACTTCGTCACCGTCGTCGAGCAGGAGCTCATGCTCGACATCGAGGTGGCAGCCAACGAGACGCGCTCGCTCGGCCAGGCCACGATGGAGGCGTTCTTCGACGCCCTCAGCGGCTACCTCACGGTCGACGACTCGGCCAGCCTCGGCGGCTTCCTCGGCTGGCTGCGCGAGGCGGAGTGGCGCGACGGCCTCGCCCCGCGCCCCGAGGATCCCGAGCCGGGCACCGTGCAGCTGCTCACCATCCACGGCGCGAAGGGCCTCGAGTGGGACGTGGTGGTCGTGCCGCGGCTCGTCGACGGCGAGCTGCCTGGCGCACCCGTCGAGGGCTCGAACGGATGGCTCACCTTCGGCCAGCTGCCCTGGCGGTTCCGCGGCGACTCCGCCGACCTGCCCGAGTTCGCCTGGGAGGGCGTGACCACCCGCAAGGAGCTGCTCGACGAGCAGAAGGTGTTCAAGTCGCGCGTGCGCGAACGCCACGACCTGGAGGAGCGCCGGCTCGCCTACGTGGCGGTGACCCGGGCGCGGCACTCGCTGCTGCTCAGCGGCTCGTTCTGGGCGACCCAGGCGAGCCCGCGACGGCCGAGCGCGTTCCTGCGGGAGCTGGAGGCATCCCGGGTGATCGGCCCGCTGCCGGTCGCGAGCGAGTACGCCGACAACCCGCTGGGCGAGGATGTCGCGCTGTTCAGCTGGCCGATGGACCCGCTGGGCGGCCGCCGTGCCGTCGTCGAGCGCGCGGCGGAGCTGGTGGCATCCGCGATCCCCGGTAACGCGGGGGACTGGGAGCAGCAGCTCGACCTGCTGCTGGAGGAGCGCAGGCGCCGCATCGGCGCGACCGAGGTGGTGGAGCTGCCGACGCGCGTGCCGGCGTCCCGGTTCAAGGACTTCGTGGAGCAGCCGGCCCGGGTGGCCGAGTCGCTGCGGCGCCCGATGCCGGAGCGGCCGTACCGCGCCACCCGGCTGGGCACCCTGTTCCACTCCTGGGTGGAGCAGCGCTACGGCGTGCACGGCACCGCCGAGGAGCTGGATGCCCTGCCGACCGAGCTCGACGGCCTGGACGATCTCGACCTGCAGCCCGAGGGCCTCGCCGACCTGCAGCGCACCTACGAGGCGTCCGAGTTCGCCCGCCTCAAGCCCGAGGAGGTCGAGATCGAGATCCACCTGGTGCTCGACGGCGAGGTGATCGTCTGCAAGCTCGACGCCGTGTTCCTCATCGACGGCCGCTACCGCATCGTCGACTGGAAGACCGGCAAGGCCCCGAAGGATGCCGACGACCTGGAGGCGAAGCAGTTCCAGCTCGCCCTCTACCGCCTGGCCTTCGCCGAGTGGAAGGGGATTGACCCCGAGCGGATCGACGCGGTGTTCTACTACGTGACCGACGACACGATCATCCGCCCCGACCACATCTACGGTCGCGACGAGCTGGTGGCGCGCTGGCGCGCGGTGACGGGCTCGTGAGCCGCGTCATCATGATGTGCGGGCCGGCCGGTTCGGGCAAGTCGACGGTCGCACGTCGGCTCGAAAGTGACGGGATGGTGCGCCTCTCGTTCGACCAGGCGGCATGGAGGAGGGGCATCCGGTCGATGCCGCTGCCGACTGCGGTCCGCGGCGAGATCGAAGCTCAGCTGAAGGATCGGCTGGTGCAGCTTGTGAGGTCGGGCTCGGACGTCGTGCTGGACTTCTCGTTCTGGTCGAGACGAGCGAGGGATGACTATCGCGAGTTGTTGCGGCCGCTCGGTGTCGAACCTGAGACGATCTACCTCGCGACGCCGCGCGATGTGGCTCTCGCCCGGATGCGCGCTCGCGGCCTCACCCACGGCGACGACTTCGCGTTGACCGACGAGCTCGCCGCGCAGTATTTCGACCACTTCGAGGTTCCGGGGCCGGACGAGGGACCGTTGACCGTGATCTGACCGGCACCTGCGGAGCTTGTCACAGTAGCGCTGGGGTTTGTTGACGCCGCTCCCGTTTGAACGGGCGCGGCGGTAACAAGCGTCAGCGCGGCTCGCGGGAGCAGCTAGCGGGTCCAGAAGTCTTCGGGGTGACGGCCGGGTACGAACCCGAAGTGATCGGCCATGACCATTGCCTCGTAGAAATTGCCGGCCAGCCTGTCGGGCGTGTGGGCATCGCTGCCGAAGGTGATCGCGCGGCCCCCTTCCTCAGCCCACCACTTCGGGATCCATGGTCGGATCGGGCCACCGACGTTGAGTTCGAGTGCGAGGCCGGCCGCGGCGATCGCACGGAAGGCGGAGCGGAATTCGTCTTCGAATCGCGCCGGATCGAACGGACCTTCCGCTTCCACGGGCCAGTACCTCACGGCGTATTCGATGTGGCAGAACACCGAGAAAGCGGACGAGCCGGCAACCATCCGCTGCGCCTCCGCCAGGTACTCCCGAACGACCCGATCGGCCGGCCACGAGCGATACAGCGTCGTCGGTTCCGATCGCGCGGACCCCGGATGCTCCGTGAGCGGCACGGTGTGGAGCGATCCGTTGACCCGATCCAGAGCATCGAGATCGATGACCTGCCGGGCATTCGCCTCGTCGAGGTGGGGCTGCCCGAACTCGATGCCGGCGAGGATGCGGAGCTGCGGGAACTCGCGTCGGCAACGGTCGATGCCCTTCAGGTAGCCCTCGGCATCGAAGGGTGGTGGCGTCAATCGCCCGTTCACGTCGATGAGCTGGCGCAGGTCGTCACCGATGTCTTCCGGCCGGATCATCCAGCCGGTCAGGTCGACGTGATCGGTGAAGGCCAGCGCCGGGAGCCCGATCTGCACGGCGCGGGCGCACTGCGCACGCATCAGGCCGGCCGCGCCACGGGGCCCGCCCACATCCCACGACCACTCGCTGTGCACATGTCCATCGCCGGTGAGACCCATGCGGCAATCATTCATCACTGGTCAGTTGTTGCGGATGAAGCGGCCAGCGACCCGCAACAAGTGACCAATGCAGGCTGCGCCTACGCCACCACGGAGTTCTGGCGGGCCGCGATCGCCGAGACCAGCGCCTCGATCGGCTCGCGCGGCGACGCCGGGTTGTCGAGCAGGCTGAAGTCGATCTCGCCCAGGTCGGGCAGGCCGAGGGATGCCGGCAGCTGCACCAGGTCGGGCGGGATCAGGCTCTGCGGGAAGGCGGAGACGCCGATGCCGGCACGTGTTGCCGCGAGCACGCCGTTGATCTCGCGCACGTTGCAGGTGATGCGCC
>JAODAU010000261.1 GCA_025463615.1 Microbacteriaceae bacterium
CGAGTCGCGGCAAATCGACCTTCCCGCGCGCCCGGAAGGTCGATTCGGCGCGACTCGCCGATCGCCGCGCTTTCGCTCTCGGCCGCGCCCGCCGTGTTCGCTGCGCTCGCTCTGCCCGCAGCCCCACGCTGAGTCGCGGCAAATCGACCTTCCGGGCGCACGGGAAGGTCGATTCGACGCGACTCGGCGCTCGCCGCGCTCTCGCGCCCCGCGCTACCGGGACCCTGGGCTCGACGTGGCTCCGGCAGCGAGGGCACGCGCGTAAGCGCGCCCGCGAGCTCGGCGACCGTCAGCGGCAGCGGCTCGAGCGCTACGCCCGCGGCGCGCAGGCGCAGCGCCGCGAGTGTCGCGGTGGGCAACCACACGCCGAGGGCGAGGAGCTCTTCCGCCCGCTCGCGCAGCACCTCGTCGGCCGGACCGTGCGCCACCAGGCGGCCGGCCGCATCCAGAACCACCACTGTGTCCACCAGACCCATCGCGGCGTCCAGGTTGTGCTCGACCAGCACGATGCTGCGTCGAGTCGCGTCGAATCGACCTTCCGGGGCCCCCGGAAGGTCGGTGTGCCGCGACTCGACGGCGGGCGCCGACGCAGAAGGACGCGCGGCGAGCTCGCGCAGCACGGCGTACACCTCCTCCACCCCGGCCGGGTCGAGGTTCGCGGTGGGCTCATCCAGCACCAGGATGGGCGCATCCAGCGCGAGCGCGCACGCGATCGCCAGCCGCTGCTTGCCGCCGCCCGACAGGGTGTCCGGATTGTCGCCGCGCCGGTCCCATAGTCCGACCGCGCGCAACGCCCGCTCCGCCCGCTCGAGCACCACCGCTGCCGGCACCAGCAGGTTCTCGGGCCCGAAGCAGACCTCGTCGAGCACCGTCGCGGTCACGAGCTGCGCATCCGGATCCTGGAAGACCATGCCCACCCTCGTGCTCAGCTCGGCGACACGGGCCTCCCTCGTGTCCAGTCCGCCAACAAGCACCGCGCCTTCGAGGGTTGCCGGTACGGCATGCGGGATGAGCCCGTTCAGGGCCAGCGCGAGGGTCGACTTGCCGCATCCGCTCGGCCCGAGCACGAGGAGTACCTCGCCGGGTGCGACGTCGAGGGTCACGCCATCGGGGGTCCACGCCTCCGCCTCGTCGTGACGGATGCGCACCCCGCGCAGAGACAGCGCGGCCGCCGGGTCGGTCACGGCCGCCTCAGCGGGGGAGGCCGGTGGTCGCGTTGCCGGCAGCGACCACCGACAGCGCGTCGGTGTCACGCCCGCGGCGAGGGCGCACGACGGGCAGCTGGAGTCCGCGACCGACACCGGTGCGGTCGAGCGCTGCCGCGACGGCTCGGCCGATCCAGGTGAAGAGGATGGGACTCACCGCGAACAGCCCGATGTGCAGTACCTGCACCCACGGCCGGCTCAGCTCGACACCCTGAGCGATGAACACCCCGACCCCGAACACAAGCCCGGCGACGGCGACCGCTGCGTAGAACAGCCAGGCACGCCAGTATCGGTAGCGCGTGACGGCGAACGGAAGCTCTTGCAGCAGTCCGATCGATCCGGCCGCCATCACCGCGGCGAACCCGATGGGCTGGAACGGCACCGACACGAGCCCGGCGATCACCGAGGTGATCAGGGCGACCCCGCCCCGCCGCAGCAGAGCTTGCGCGATCACGCCCGGCAGAAAATACACGCCGATCACCGCCCCGTAGAACATCGGCGCAGCGGCGGCGAGGGTGCCCGAGACGTATGCGCTGATCGAGAACACGATTCCGCCGGCCACCCCGATCGCAGCGCAGGTGAGGAGGAGGCGTGTGCTGGTGTTCTTCATGGGCCGTTTCGCGCGGATGAGGGTGGACGCCTCCCAGCGTATGGGAGGTAAGGCGAACCTAACAAGCAGTGAGCACGACGTCGTCGCTCAAGCCACGGCCAGCATCCCGGCCGCGATCAGCGCCAGAATCAGCCCCAACCACTGCACCGGAGCGATCCTCTCGCGCAGCACGACAGCGGCGAGGAGGATCGTTCCGGCAGGGTACATCGCGGTGAGCACGGCGATCACGCTGAGGTCGCCGATCCGGATGCCGATCAGCAGCAGCACGTTCGCCGCCGCATCCACGAGCCCGCACGCGACAGCCAACGGAAGCCCCGGCCGCCATCCCGAGCCCGCGAAGCCGACCGAGTCCACCGAGCCCACCGAGCCCACCGACCCCACCGAGTCACGAGGTGCAGAGCTGTCGTCGGCCGCGACGCCGCCGGCGCCCACCAGCGCGGCCACGCGCATCCGTCGCCCGCGAGCCCCGATCGCAACCACCCCGACCGCCGCGAGAACGAGCGCCCCGGCGACCGTGCGGTTCACCAGCAGCGGCACGAGCCCTGAGTCATGCGGCGTCTGGTCGATCAGGATGAAGAACGCCCCGATCATCGCGCCCGATCCGACAGCCATCAGGATGCCGCGCAGACTAGGCCGCACCGCCCCCTTCTCGGGCACGAACCCCACGAGCACCACCGCGACCAGCGTGATGCCCAGCGCGACGTAGCCGATCGGCGCGAGCGTGTCCCCGCCGAGCAGCCCCCAGGTCATCGGCACCACCGCTGACACGACGGCCGTCAAGGGCGACAGGATGCTCATCGGCCCGAGCGCGAGGCAGGCGTAGAGCAACGAGATCGCGATCGCTCCCGTCACGCCCGACAAGGCGCCCCAGCCGACCGCCGCCGCCGACCATCGTCCCCCGACGAACAGAAACGCCACCAGTAGCCCCGCGAGGCCCGCGAACGCGGAGAGGGCGGTCACCCGCAGCGGGCTGATCCGCCGGGCCGCGAGGCCGCCCAAGAAGTCGGCAGAGCCGTAGACGAGGGCGCCGGCGAGCCCGATGACCGCGGTGAGCATCAGCCCCGGAAGCTGTACACGTGCAGCACAGCGCCGGTGTCGAAGCGGTCGAGCCGGGTCAGTTCGAACGAGGTCTTGCCGCGGTCGTCGGGGAACATGCGCACACCGCCGCCGACGATCACAGGGTACGACAACAGGCGCAGCTCATCGACGAGTCTCCACACGAGGAGCGAACGCACGAGTGTCGCGCTCCCGGGAACGAGGATGGGCCCGCCTTCACCCGCCTTCAGGTCCACGATCCGGGCGCGCACGTCGCCGCCGAGCTGTGTGGCGTTCCAGCCGAGCCCGTCGGCGCGCCTGGTCGCCACGTACTTCGGCATCGCGTTCATCTTGTCGGCGAACTCGCCGTCGCGCTTCGGCCAGGCCTCGGCGAACTGCTCGAAGGTCTTGCGCC
>JAODAU010000268.1 GCA_025463615.1 Microbacteriaceae bacterium
CGGTTCGTGCGCTCGGCATCCGCCCCGCTGCCGGACGCCGTGCGCGAGGCGCTCGGCTCCGTGCCGCTCGTGGTGAGCTGGGGCATGACCGAGGGCGCGAGCCAGATCACGGCGACCCCTCTGGACGAGCCCCAGCGCGACGGCTCGGTGGGGCCACCCGTGGGCTGCGAGGTGCAGGCGCGGGATGCCGACGGCACCGTGCTCGGCCCGGACGCCGAGGGCGCGCTCTGGGTGCGCGGACCCGGCATCGTCAAGGGCTACTGGGCCGGTCGCGCGGCCGACCGCTTCGACGCGGACGGCTGGCTGAGCACCGGCGACATGGGCACGATCGAAGCCGACGGCTGGGTCACCCTAGTCGGTCGCTCCGACGACGTGATCAACCGCGGCGGCGAGAAGGTCTACCCGGCCGAGGTCGAGGAGGTGCTGCTCGGCGACCTGCGCGTGCAGGAGGCGATCGTGGTCGGCCGGCGTGACCCGATCCTGCACCAGGTGCCGGTGGCCTACGTGATCCCGGTGGACGGGGCGGATGCCGACGACCTCGTCGCGTCGCTCACGGCGCGGGCCGAGGCATCGCTGCCCCGGTTCAAGCGCCCGATCGAGATCACGGTCGTCGACGACGTTCCGCGGGCGCCGACCGGCAAGATCCAGCGTGCCCGCGTGCGAGCGCTGGCGGACGGCGAGTGAGCGAGACCGAGCAGGTCGCGCCGCCGCGCACCCGCGCCAGGCACCTCTACGAGGTGGACCTGGTGCGCATCCTCACCTTCGCCTGCGTGATCATCGTGCACACCACGAGCCACACCGCGGGGCCGGATGACGTGGGGCTCTACGCCATCCTGGGCCTCGCGCACTTCACGCGCGAGGTCTTCTTCGCGCTCTCCGCCTTCGTGCTCGTCTACAGCTACCTCGCCAAGCCGGTGCCGATGAAGAAGTTCTGGCCGCGGCGCTTCCTGCTGGTCGGGGTGCCGTACGTTGTCTGGTCGGTGATCTACTTCACCGCGAGCAACCTGCACACCCCGCGCGCGAACGACACCGTGCTCGACTTCCTCGGGCGGCTGGTGGTGCATATCCTCACGGGCACCGCCTGGTACCACCTCTACTTTCTGCTCGTGACGATGCAGGTCTACCTCCTGGTGCCCGTGATCGTCTGGCTGGTGAAGAAGCTGCGCGGCCACCACGTCGCCCTGCTCGTCGTGACCGGGGTGTTCCAGCTCGGCCTGACCGCGTACTACGCCTACGGCACGAACCTGCCCGGATGGCTCGACAGCACGTATTCCAAGGTCTGGTTCTTCACCTACCTGTTCTTCATCTTCCTGGGGGCGGTCGCCGCGGACCACTGGAAGGAGCTGTTCGCCTGGGTCGCGACGCACCGGCGCAGCATCGGGTGGATCGCCCTCGGCACCGGCCTCGTCACCCTCGGCGTGTTCGAGCTCCAGCACCTCCTCCTCGGCTGGAGCTACTACCACACGGGCACGCCGCTGCAGCCGATCGAGATGGTCTGGTCGCTCGCCGTCGCGCTGGGGTTCCTCGCGCTGGGGAGTTACTGGGCCGAGCGGCGCACCGCGGGAAGCCGGCCGTCGCGGCTGGCGGACTGGGCATCCGACCGGTCGTTCGGCATCTTCCTCTCTCACCCGTTCGTGCTCTGGGTGATCCTCTGGGTGGGCGACGGCTGGCTGCCGAAGGTGGTGCCGACGCCGTGGCTCACGCTCGTCGCCTACGTGATCGTGGTGCTCGGCGCCGTCGCCATCACCGAGGCGGCCCGGCGGTCGCCGGTCAGCCTGCCGCTGACGGGGCGGCCGTGGCAGCGTCCGAGACGAGAGGGTCGACCACCTTCGGGTGCATGACCGCCGCGATCACGGTCGCGCCGACCAGGATGAGGATCGAGACGGCGAAGATCCAGCCGAAGCCCTCCGTCCACGTGATGAGCGCGCCGCCGATCAGCGCGGAGAGCACCCCGGCGACGGCGAAGCCGCTGTTCATCATGCCGCTTGCCGCTCCCGACCAGGTGGGGGCGACATCCATCGGGATCGACCAGAGCTGCGCGTTGGTGAGCTCCAGGAAGAAGAACGCGAGGGCGAGCGTCACGACGGTGACCGCCAGCGGGGGAGTGAAGAGGATCGGCACCATGAACACCGCGGCGCCGATGAAGCCGATCAGCAGGAACATGCGCCGGGCGTTGCGCGCGTTGCCGGTGCGGCGCAGCCGTGCGTCGCTGAGCACGCCGCCCAGCGTGTCGCCGACGACGCCGCCGACGAGGATCAGCGAGGTCAGCAGGCCGTAGTGCGCGACATCCTGGTGATAGACCGACTGCAGCAGGGTGGGGATCCAGGTGAAGAAGACCCACGCGACCCAGCCGTAGCCGAAGTCGACGGCCGTCACCGGCAGGATGCTGCGCGCGAGGCGCCGCCACGGCACCGGCGGGGTGTCGGCGGGCTTCGCGATCTCGGGGATCTCGGCGAGCTCCTGCTTCGAGATGCCCTTGACCTGCTTGGGCTGGTCGCGGAACAGGATGAACCACACCACGGCCCAGATGATGCTCAGGATGCCGACGTAGATGAACGACTCGCGCCATCCGGACGCCGCGATGATGGCGGCCACCACGATCGGCGCTGCCGCGGTGCCCAGCCGGGACGCCGAGTGCACGACCCCCTGCACCAGCCCGTTGCGGTCGCGCGGCACCCAGCGGCTCATCGCCTGCGTGGCGGTGGGGAACGTCGCGGACTCGCTGAGCCCGAGGATGCCGCGGGCGATCAGCAGCGAGATGAGCCCGCCGGCGAGGCCCGAGGCGATCGTCGCCGCGCCCCAGAGCGCGCCCAGGATGAGCAGAGCGCGCCGCGGCCCGAGCCGCTCGCCGATGCGCCCGCCGAAGATCTGGAAGACCGCGTAGCCGATCGCGAAGACCGAGGTGGCCAGGCCGAACTGGAACGCGCTGAGCCCGAG
>JAODAU010000271.1 GCA_025463615.1 Microbacteriaceae bacterium
TCCACCGCGCCGGCCTGGCAAGCGACGCATCGCAGATGCGCCGCCGGATCGCGTCTCGGAACGAAGACCCCGACCCGATGGCCCCACCCAGAGAACCCCACCCGCGAAACGCACTCGGGCTCCCGCCCCGCGTCGGCGACCGCCGGCGACCGGTCATATACTTAGTATTCAACAACTAACTAAATGGCGCTCAACGACGAGGCCGGCACCGGAGGCATACGTGGCTGAGAAGGTCACCCGCGAACGCGCGGGAATGTTCAACAAGGATCACCCCCACTACAAGTGGATCGCACTGAGCAACACCACTCTCGGCATCCTGATGGCTACCATCAACGGGTCGATCGTGCTGATCTCGCTGCCCGCGATCTTCAAGGGCATCAAGCTCAACCCGCTCGAGCCGGGCAACGTGAGCTACCTGCTCTGGATGCTGATGGGGTACATCCTCGTCACCGCCGTGCTCGTTGTGAGCTTCGGCCGACTCGGCGACATCTACGGCCGGGTGCGCATCTACAACCTCGGTTTCGTGATCTTCACCGTCTCGGCGATCGCGCTCGTGTTCGACCCGTTCACCTCGGGCCAGGGCGCGCTCTGGCTGATCGGATGGCGCATCGTGCAGGCCATCGGAGGCTCGATGCTGTTCGCCAACTCGACGGCCATCCTCACGGACGCATTCCCGCCGAACCGTCGCGGCTTCGCCCTCGGTCTCAACCAGGTCGCCGCGATCGCCGGAACCTTCCTCGGCCTCATCGTCGGCGGCGCCCTCGCCGTGGTCGACTGGCGCGCGGTGTTCCTGGTGAGCGTGCCGTTCGGCATCATCGGCACCATCTGGTCCTACAAGTCGCTCCACGAGGTGGGCGCCCGCGCCACGAACGGCAAGGTCGACTGGCCGGGCAACATCGTGTTCGCGGTCGGGCTCACGGCGCTGCTCGCGGGCATCACCTACGGCATCCAGCCCTACGGCGGGTCGTCGACCGGCTGGACCAACCCGTGGGTGCTCGCCGGCATCATCGGCGGCATCGTGCTGCTGGTCTTCTTCGTGTTCCTTGAGCTGCGGGTCGCGCAGCCGATGTTCAACATGCGGCTATTCAAGATCCGGGCCTTCGTGTTCGGCAATGTGGCGAGCTTCCTGGCATCCGTCGGCCGAGGCGGGCTCCAGTTCATGCTGATCATCTGGCTGCAGGGCATCTGGCTGCCGCTGCACGGGTTCTCCTACGAGAGCACGCCGCTCTGGGCCGGCATCTACCTGCTGCCGCTGACCATCGGATTCCTCGTGGCGGGACCCGTCTCGGGCACGCTCTCCGACCGGTTCGGCGCGCGCACGTTCGCCACCGGCGGCCTGCTGCTCGTGGCGATCACGTTCGTGGCGCTGCTGCTCATCCCGGTGAACTTCCCGTACTGGCTGTTCGCGATCATTACCTTCCTCAACGGGATCGGATCGGGCATGTTCGCAGCCCCTAACCGCACGGCGATCATGAACAGCGTGCCGGCGAACCAGCGCGGCGCGGCATCCGGCATGACCGGCAGCCTGCAGAACGCCGGGAACTCGCTCTCGATCGGCATCTTCTTCTCGCTGATGATTGCGGGCCTCGCGGCCACGCTGCCGAGCGCGCTCAAGATCGGCCTGACGACCCACGGGGTGACCAACGCGGTGGCCACCCAGGTCGCCGCCACTCCCCCGGTCGGCAGCCTGTTCGCGGCATTCCTCGGCTACAACCCGATCGCGTCGATTCTCGGCCCGACGGGCGTGTTGAAGACCCTCTCGCCCGAGAACATCTCCGCCCTCACCGGCAAGACGTTCTTCCCGCAGCTGATCTCCGATCCGTTCCACTCCGGCCTGGTCATCGTGTTCATCACCGCCGCGATCATGTCGATCGTCGGGGCCATCGCCTCGCTCTTCATGGGCGGCAAGTACGTGCACACCGACACGGTTCCGGTGAGCGTGCCGGCGACGGAGGACGCGCTCAGCGACGTGTGACCCGCAACCTGTGACCCGAAACAGGATGCCGGGCGCTCTCTGGCTGCGCCCGGCATCCGCCCCTTCGCGCGTAGGGTGAGGGAATGCCCAAGGTCGTCATCGCGCCGGAGTTCGGCCAACCATCAGTCCTGCAGGTCGTCGAACGGGATCGGGTCGAGCCCGGTCCCGGCCAGGTGCGCATCGCGGTCGAGGCCGCGGCGATAAACCCCGCCGACCTCAAGAAGCTCCGCGGCCAGTTCGGGCGCGGCATGACTCTGCCGCTCACCTTCGGCAGCGAGGTCGCCGGCATCGTGGATGCCGTCGGCCCCGACGTCGACTCGGTCTCGGTCGGCGACGACGTGATCGCCTACCCGGTGCAGGGCGGATTCGCCGCCGAGGTCATCGCGAAGGCGGCGAACGTCTTCGCCAAGCCGGCCGACCTCCCCTGGGAGCAGGCCGCCGGCATCCTCGTCGGTGGCGTCACCGCCGTACACATGCTCGAGGCGGCAGCTGTCGCCGAGGGCGACACCGTGATCATCCACGGGGCGTCCGGCTCGGTGGGGCTCAGCGCGCTCCAGCTCGCGGTCGAGCTCGGAGCGCGCGTGATCGGCACCGCGGGCCCGACGCGCCTCGACCTCGTCGCGCGCTACGGCGGTGAGCCGGTCGTCTACGGTACGGGACTGCTCGAACGCCTGCGCGAGCTGCTGCCGGAGGGCGCGGATGTCGCGCTCGACACGGTCGGCACCGACGAGGCGCTCGACACCTCCGTCGCCCTCGTCGCGGACCGCTCCCGCATCGTCTCGGTGAACGGCTTCGCGCGCGGCGGCGAGCTGGGGATCACGCTGCTCGGCGCGGGCCCCGGTGCAGACCCGGGCACTGACATCCGCAACGCCGCCCGCCAGGGCCTCATCGACGCGGTCGGGCTGGGCGAGCTCGACATCGTCGTGGGCCAGACGTTCGCCCTCGAAGACGTCGCCGAGGCGATGCTGCTCGCGGGCAGCGGCCACAGCGACGGCAAGGTCGTGCTGCTGCCGTAGCGCTACTCCCGGTCGAGGCCGCCCAGGCGCTCCAGCACGGCGACGAGCAGGGTGCCCTCGGCATCCGGGATCACGTGGTGGTTGAGGTAGATGCCCTCGAGCCACGAGAGCACCTCGTCGGCGGGCAGGCCGATCTCGGTCCAGTCGATGTCGGGCAGGGCGCGGGTGCGCGGGCTCTCGGTCGCGGCATCCAGCCACGCCTCGGCGATCGGCTTCGTCGGGTCGGACTCGTCGGGGCTCCAGAGCAGCGCGATCGGGTGGCCCTCGCCCTCGATGTGGTCGTTGCTCACGGTGCCGGCGCCGAGCCACGGCAGCGTCATGATCTCGCCCTCGACCTCCACCTCGACCAGGTCGAGCTGGGTCGGCTCCTCGACCTCGCACACGTAGAGGTCGAAACCCTCATCGTGCCAGGCCGCGGCCTCGGAGATGTCGTCGAGCAGGTCGGGCATCCGCGCGTGGAAGTCGCCCATGAGCAGCGTCGCCCAGGCGAGGAGGCGCTCGGTCTCGGCGGCCGGCCACGGGCTGTCGGTGCGGTCCTCGCCGAGCGGGCCGTGGAAGTGGTGGTCGATGCCAGAGCCGGAGGTCTCGAGGTGCAGCTGACCGTGCGCGAACTCGACGTAGAGCGCGCTGGTGTTCTCCTCGTCGTCCCAGTCGGCGAACAGCTCGGGGTCGGCGAAGCGGGGCGGCAGGGTGAGTGCCGCCGCACGCTTGGGGCCGAGGTTCAGCACGGCACGCAGGGTGGAATTGGGGAGGCGGAGGCTCAGGTCGGTCATGACGACGGCAAGACTACCCCACCCCGGCGACGCGGCTGGAGGGTCGACAGCGCTCCCCCGGCGGCGGATCTGGGCATCCGCCGCCGGTGGGAGCACCACCCACGACCATCGGGTATTCCCGGCCCGTTCGGGCGGCCCGGGAGTCTGGTTCGCATCGGGGCCCGGCGATCGGGTAGTCGTCTTGCGGCCCTGTATCCCCCAAGAGGGCGTCGCCTCGCGGGTGATACATCGAGCCGCAAATTAATTCGCGGATGTCACCAGCGGATGTCACCAGCCCGAGCCGTGGACGACGAACGGCGCGGAGACCCGCAGCTCCGCACCCGCCCGCCCCAGCGCCTCGGCGGGCGGCACGCCGCCGGCGAGCAGTTCGTGCGCGGCCTCGAGGAGCGTGTCGGCGAGGTCGTCCGCGACGGCGGAGGGGGACGCGATGACGGTGCGGGCCCCCGAGTGCAGCCACGCCCGCGACATCCCGAGGGCCTCGAGTCCCCAGCGGGTGGCCGAGCGCCCCAACTCGCAGGCCGAGAGGATGACCACCCCGGGCACGCGCTCGAGCTGGTCGATGTCGTAGCCGAACCACGGGCCGTCGGCGAGCTCGAAGGCGGAGAACAGCGGGTTGTCGGCGGAGTGCCTGCCGTGCGCCGCGACGTGCAGCAGGTCGACGCTCGCGGCCAGGGTCGAGACGGCGCGGGCCGTGGCGGCCGAGCCGTAGAGGGCCTCGCGCCGTTCCCAGCGTGCCGCGGACACCCGGATCTCGTCGTCGGCGCGCGCCACGCCCGGCCCGGCGGCGAAGCCGGCGGTGCTCACGCGCTGGGCGGCTCCCCGGGCCGCGACCCATTCGCTCGCGGAGCCGGGCAGGCACACGGCGCGACCAGCGAGGCCCGGCAGCATCCCCCACGGCACCCCGGCAAGCGCGCCGGCCGGGGTGAACACCACGCGTTCTGCAGACCCGATGGCGTCGAGCAGCGGCCCGACCAGGGCGGCGTCGAGCGCGTCGAGGCGATGCCACAGGGCGCCGTCGATCGAGGCGCGCATCGCCGGCGACAGGGTGATCGCGGACATGTCCAGGTCGGCGAGCAGTCCGTCGAGCAGGCGCTCCACCGGCTCCCACGGGCCGAGGTCGACCACGGATGCCGAGCGCTCGGTAACCACCAGCGCGCTGAGCCGATCCACCGTCCACAGGTGCGCGACGAGCACGGCGCCGTCGTCGCGGAGTGCCGCCCGCAGGGTCTCGAGCTCGGTGCGGCCGGTGACGAGCCGCGATCCGTCGGACGCCCAGCGCCGCCGACGGATGCCGTTCATCAGCTCCGTCTCGCGACGCGCGGCCGCCGAGCGCGGCGCCGGGCTCGCCGCACGGATCATCCGCAGCTCGGCCAGCTCCTCGGCGGCCACCGGGTCGGCGGGCGCGCTCAGCCCGACGATGTGCCCCGAGAGCGCGCGCACCCGCTCCGACCAGTCGAACACGGTGTCGGGCCGGCCGTCGGCGAGGGCCGCCCGGATACCGATCACGGCGAGGTCGCGGGCGTGCGCGGACGCGGCGCTCTGCAGCTCCATGCTGCCGAAGGTCGCCTGCCAGACGCGGAGGGAATCGATACCCTCCGCCGCGTGACGCATCGCGCTGTCCGGTCGTCCGGCTGCGACGGCGAGCTCGGCCCGCACCTCACCGGCCAGCA
>JAODAU010000301.1 GCA_025463615.1 Microbacteriaceae bacterium
GCGGGCAAGCTCGGCCACGTGCTGTTCCAGTTCCCGCCGTGGTTCGTGATCTCCAAGGCCAACAAGGCCTACATCCTCGAGGTCGCCGAGCGCTGCCGACCGGCCCGCGCCGTTGTCGAGTTCCGCCACGAGAGCTGGTTGCGCGAGGACAACCGGAGCGAGACGTTCGACTTCCTCACGTCGTACGGGATCCCTTATGTGTGCGTCGACATGCCGCAGGGCCACAAGTCGTCCGTCCCGCCGGTCCTCACCGCGACGAGCGACCTCGCCGTCGTGCGCTTCCACGGGCACAGCGACAAGTGGACCAGCAAGGACATCTACGAGCGGTTCGGCTACAAATACTCACCCGAGGAGCTCGCCGAGTGGGCGCCGAAGATCGCGGCGCTCGCGGAGGAGGCCAAGGAGACGCACGTCCTGATGAACAACTGCTACCGCGACTACGCGACGACCAACGCCCGCCAGCTCGCCCAGCAGATCGACCTGCTCCAGCACCGTTGACCCGCTCCGCCGCCCACTTCTCAGGCAAGCGCCGCCAGCGGCCACACCGCCTGGCGAACGTACGCGGGGACGGGTCCGAGAAGGCTGCGCATCAGGACGAGTTCGGTGGCCTCCCACACGGGACCTTCGTACGACGCCAGGGACCGCACCGCGTCGTTCACGTCCACTGGTCCGCGCGGCCGGGCGACGGTGAGGTGCGGCCGGTGCGGCTTCTGCCGCAGCTCGAGGCCGGCGAGCCGGGCGGCGTGGTTCACCCGCTCGGCAAGCATCGCCAGCGGGCCGACGTCACCGCGGACACCCAGCCACAGCACCCGGCCGTCGAAGTCTCCGGCGCCCGCGAATTGCAATGTCATCGGCGGGCTGGTGCGGGCCACCTCGTCGAGGCATGTCAGCAACCGCGGGACGGCCAGCACCTCGTCGACGTCACCCAGGAAGCTGAGAGTGAGGTGGAGGCGTTCGGGGGCGATCCGACGGAGCTGCGCGCGCTCCGAGGACGGCACGTGAGCCACGGCGCTCGAGGCGTCGTCCACGACGGTGGGTGGCGGCACGACCGCGACGAACAGCCTCATCTCCCGGCGGCCCGGACTCGCCGGAGCGTCAGTTCCGCGACCGCGCCGACACGCTCCACGCCGTCAAGCCCCACGCCGTCACGCTCCTTGAATACTCCGCGACAGCGCCGCATGCCGCCGCAGTAAGTCAACAGTGTGTCGCGCCGCGTGCGGGGCCCCGGCGCAGCCACGCCGCAACGGACCGGACGGCTGCGCCTGTCCGGTCGCGCGGACTCCAGTCGCACCCCCGTGATTAGCCGGGCCGGCAGTGGACATCACGTCGCCGTTAGGAGTGATCGTCCAGCCAGTGGCGTATGCCGCCAACGCACCGGATCCCGGTCGCGCTGGTGGCCATGGACCGAGGAGGTCGGCATGGCTACTCCGACAGAACGGCCGCGACCGGCGCTCAACGAGCCCACCGGCGGGCGGAGGAACCCGCGGCCCATCAACTTCCTCCTTGTCATTCCCGTGATCGGCGCGCTGCTGCCCATGCTCTACAACTTCGACGCCCCACGGCTCGGCGGGATCCCGTTCTTCTACTGGTACCAGTTCCTGTGGATCGCGGTCAGTGTGGTCGTGACCACGATCGTGTACCGCGCGACGCGGGGTGAGCGGTGATGAGCGGCATCAACGGGGTGGAGTTCACGATCGTCGTCGTGCTTTTCCTTGTCGTCACGGTCATGGGTTTCCTCGCAGCGCGGTGGAAGCGCCAAGGTGACCTCTACCATCTCGACGAGTGGGGTCTCGGGGGCCGCAGCTTCGGCACCTGGGTGACGTGGTTCCTGCTCGGGGGCGACCTCTACACGGCGTACACCTTCGTCGCGGTCCCTGCCCTCGTCTACGGCGCGGGCGCGCTCGGGTTCTTCGCAGTCCCGTACACGATCGTCATGTATCCCATCGTCTTCATGGCCGCGATCCGGCTGTGGTCGGTCGCGCACCGCAACGGCTATGTCACCGCGGCCGACTTCGTCCGCGGCCGCCACGGATCCAACGGCCTCGGTGTCGCCGTCGCGGTGACCGGCATCGTCGCGACGATGCCGTACATCGCCCTGCAGATGGTCGGCATCCAGGCGGTCATCGAGGCCATCGGCATCCAGGGGCACTGGCCGCTCGTCATCGCGTTCGTGGTGCTCGCCGCGTACACGTACTCGTCGGGCCTGCGGGCGCCGGCACTCATCGCGTTCCTCAAGGACACGCTGATCTACATCGTCGTGATCGTCGCCGTCATCTACATCCCGATCAAGCTGCACGGGTACGGGCGGATCTTCGATGAGGCGCATCGCGTGCTGCCCACCAAGCCGAGCAAGGGCGACATCACACTGCATCAGTCGCAGTACCTGACGTACGCGTCACTGGCACTCGGGTCGGCACTCGCGCTCTTCCTGTATCCGCACTCCATCACCGGCGTGCTCGCCGCCCGCAGCCGCGACACGGTCAAGAAGAACATGACGCTGCTGCCCGCTTACACGCTGATGCTCGGCTTCCTCGCGTTGCTCGGTTACATGGCCATCGCCAGCGGCGCGCAGCCGCTGCCCGGGCCGAACGGGAAGCCGGACGCCAACACGATCGTGCCGGTACTGTTCGACCAGCAGTTCCCGAGCTGGTTCGCCGGGATCGCGTTCGCCGCCATCGCGATCGGTGCGCTCGTGCCCGCCGCCATCATGTCGATCGCCGCGGCCAACACGTTCACACGGGACATCTACAAGCCGTACCTGCGACCCGGTGCCACGCCGCGCGAGGAGGCGCAGGTCTCGAAGGTCGTGTCGCTGCTGGTGAAGTTCGGCGCGCTCATCATCATCCTGCTGCTCGATGTGCAGTTCGCGATCGACTTCCAGCTCATCGGCGGGATCATCATCATCCAGATCTTGCCGGCGGTGGTCTTCGGCCTGTACACCCGCTGGTTCCACCGCTGGGCACTGCTCGCCGGCTGGGCGGTCGGTATCAGCGTGTCGCTCTGGATGCTCTGGTACGTACCGAACCCGGCCACGGCACACGCCCACTTCGGCGGAGCCAACTGGGCCCTGGCGCACATCGGGTTGGACACCCAGTTGGCCATCTGGGTCGGCATCCCGACGGTCATCATCAACGCGTTGGTCGCAGTCGCCCTCACGCCACTGTTCGGTCGACTGCCGCGCGGCACCGACGCGACCCACGACTCCGACTATCACGCGGAGGTGGGTGACCCCGGTGTACGCGAGTTGCCCGTGACGGCGGCACAGGCCGTGTCCGGCACGGACAGCTGACTGCGAGGCGGGGCCAAGCGGACGCCGTGCCGGTGTCCGCCGAGGTCAGCTGCGGGCGCGCGGTGTGGCCCGGATCGCCCGCGCGGTGGGGACCTGCGGCTTGCCCAGGCGGCGCCGGCCCAGCAGATCCTGCGCGTCCTCGCCGGACAGCGGCCGGGCGAACCAGTAGCCCTGGCCCAGCGTGCACCCCATGGCGTGCAGGGCGATGACTTGCTCCGGCTCTTCGATGCCCTCCGCGATCAGCGTGAGGTCGAGCGAGCGAGCCATCACGGTGATGGCTTCCACCAGCGACGCGGACCGGGCATCCCTCGCTATGTCGGCCACGAAGGACCGGTCGATCTTCAGGATGTCGATCGGCATGTGGCGCAGGTAACCGATCGACGAGTAGCCCGTGCCGAAGTCATCGATGGCCAACTGCACGCCGAGGTCGTGCAACTCCCGCAGCCGGCGGAGGTGATCGCCGTCCTCCTGCACGAACGTGCTCTCCGTTATCTCGAGCACCAGCTGCACCGGGGCGGTGTAGCGGTCGCGAAGGCTCGCGACCTGCTCGACGATGAGCTGGTCGCCCAACTGCTGCGGCGACAGGTTGACCGCCATGGTGAGCGGTCGGCGGAACAGCACCGACCACGCGGCGGCGTCGGCGTACGCCTTCTCGAGCACCCACTCGCCGATCCCGCCGATGAGACCCGTCTCTTCCGCGATCCCCACGAAGCGGAGCGGCTCGAGGCGGCCGTGACCCGGGTGGTCCCAGCGCAGCAGCGCCTCGAAGCCTTCGATCGTGCCGGTGTTGAGGTCAATGACCGGTTGATACGTCAACGCGAGCTCGGCGCGGTCGAGCACCTTGCGCAGATCTCCCTCCAGTGCGAGGCGCTCGCGGCTCTCCTGCCACAACGTCGAGGTGAACACGTGGAACTTGCCGCGCCCGGTCTCCTTCGCGCGGTACATCGCGAGGTCGCTGTGCCGCAGCAGCGAGGCCGCCTCGTCGTCGTCCTCGCGGATCGCGATCCCGATGCTCGCCCCGACGGAGACGTCGATCCCGCCGATCCGCAACGGTTCGCGCAGCGCGACGAGGATGCGGTCCGCCACCTCCGCGGCACCGCCGTCCGAGTTCATCTCCTGGAGCAGCACGGCGAACTCGTCACCACCGAGGCGCCCGACCGTGTCGCCCGGACGCACGCAGGTCCGCAAGCGCTCGGCGACCGCGATGAGCAACTGATCGCCGGCGTCGTGACCGAGCGAATCGTTGATGGCCTTGAAACCGTCGAGGTCGATGAAGAGCACGGCCATCGGGCGGGGCGAGCGCTTGCACAGCGCGACGCCGAGCTCGACGCGGTCGGCGAACAGCGCGCGGTTCGGCAGGCCCGTCAGCGGGTCGTGCCGCGCGAGGTGCGCCATCTCGCCGACGAGCCGCGCGCGCGAGAGCGACTCGATGGCGAGCGCGCCGAGCATGTCGAGCATGCGCTGCGCGCGCTGCGGCGCGTGTGGTTGCTGTGGGGCCACGAGCCACATGGGTCCGTCGCCGAGCTCCGGCAGCTTCACCCCGATCTCGCGCGGGCCGGGGGGCAGCGCACGCAATGCGGCCGTCGGTGCGGACAACATCGACCGCGTGTTCTCCAACAGGATCGCGAGGATCTCGTGCGGGGTGTTGGCCTGGTGCGCCCCGCGGGCGGCGTCGAACAGGGCGGTCATC
>JAODAU010000157.1 GCA_025463615.1 Microbacteriaceae bacterium
TGCTCCTCCTGCTCGTCGGAACCACCGCGTGCCTCGCGGCGTGTGGCAGTGGCGACTCGTCCAGCAGCGGTGGCGGCGGCGAGGGGGGCGGCAAGAAGGTGAAGCTCGGCGTCCTCTTGCTCGGCAACGGGTCCGACGACTACTTGAACCTCGGCTTCAGGGAGGCGGCGAACAACACCGTCAAGAAGCTGGGAAAGGACAAGGTCGACCTGAAGTTCGTGACGGGCGTCGGCTACAACCAGCAGGCGACCGCGCTGACCGATCAGCTGTTCCGTGAGGGCACCGACATCGTCGTCGACAACCTCAGCCTCCAGCAGCTCTTCTTCGACGCCAGTGCAAAGCACCCCAGCCGAATCTGCCTTGAGGAGTACACCGTCGGCGACGTGCCCCCGAACACCAGCGGCTTCTGGTGGAAGTTCTGGCAGGGCTACTACCTCGAGGGCGTGGCCGCGGGGATGCTCTCTATTACGGGCTTCATCGGCTACCAGGCCAGCTTAATTCAGAGCTACGAGAACGCGCACATGAACGCTCTGGCGCTCGGCTGCCAGAGCGTCAACCCGGACTGCAAGGTGAAGTCCGTGATCATCAACAACTGGTACGACGCCCAGAAGTCGACCCAGGCCGCGAAGACGCTCGTCAACTCGGGCGCGGACGTCCTCACGCAGTTCGTCGACGACACGAGCTCGGCGTCCATCGCGCAAGAGATGTCGACCCCGAGCCGGCCTGTGTGGGGCTTCGGCCTGCACCTCAACCAGCAGAAGTTCGGTGGCGATGCCTATGTCGCCACGCTGCAGACGGCCAAGGCGACCGAGAAGGAGATCACAGCCGGGGTACAGGCAGTGCTCGACGGCAAGAAGCCGGACAAGGGAGCCCGGGTCTATGGGATCGGCGAAGGTATCTCCATCGAGGACTGGGGCCCGAAGGTGCCCAAGGCGGTCCAGGAGAAGGTCGAGGCCGTCGAGCAGGAGATCGCAGGCGGTATGAACCCGTTCAAAGGGCCGATCTATGACACCAAGGGCAAGCTCCGGGTGCCCCAGGGCGAGTCGCTCGAGAACGACTACATGTACGCGAGCTGGGACTGGCGCGTGAAGGGCGTGAGCGGAGGCTGATCGCCCGATGCCCCTCCATCCTCAGGCGGAGGCGTATCTCGCACAGATCGCCGGCCTCCCGTCGCTCGAGCAGGTTCCGATCGATGAGGCGAGGGCGCTGTACGAAGCGGGCTTCCGGAGGGCGGCGGGTCCTGCTGACCACGTGAACGAGGTCAGCGACCAACTGCTCCCCGGAGCCGGGCTTGCCGTGCGTGTCTACTCCCCCGTGGACGCGCGCGGCACGCTCGTGTTCCTGCATGGGGGCGGGTGGACCTTCGGGTCCATCGCAAGCCACGACGTGCTCTGCCGCGCTCTCGCGCGGCGCACCCCCTGCCGCGTCATCTCGGTCGACTACCGGCTGGCGCCCGAGGACCCGTACCCGTGCGGCCTGGAGGACGCCTGGGCGGCACTCCGCGAGGCATTCGAGCGCCAGCGAGGTCCGATCGCCGTCGGAGGCGACAGCGCCGGCGCGAATCTCGCGGCGGTGTGCGCGCTGCGCGCGAGGGACGCGAAGCTGCCGCTCGCGTTCCAGCTCCTGCTCTATCCGGCGACCGACGCGGCGAGGGACACGGCGTCCCACCGCGAGCTGGCCGAGGGTTACCGGCTCACGCGTGACGCGCTGGACTGGTACTACGGCAACTACCTCGGGCCGGACGGCGACCCCGCCGACCCGGAGATCTCACCTCTGCGGGCGCGCCACCTCGCCGGCCTCGCGCCCGCGTTCGTGACGACCGCCGAGTTCGATCCGCTGCGCGACGAGGGCGAGGCCTACGCGGCGCGCCTCGGCGCGGCCGGGGTGCCGGTGACGCTGCGCCGCTACGACGGCCAGATCCACGGCTTCTACTCGCTGGGCGGCGTGATCGACTGCACCGACGCGGCGCTGGACGACGCTGCGGATGCGCTGCAGCAGGCGTTCTCGCGGTGAGCTGCGTGGTTGGGGAGTGCCACCGGTTCACGCTGCCGATCGTCCCCAGCACGTCGCAGAGCGGCGTCTCGCTTGACATGACCCGAATGAACCGGATCGTCCACGGGTGCTTCAGAACGATGACAGTGCGCTACGGGGCGGTCCGCCACAACGTCCTCTCGCTGCCGGTGGTGCTCGCGACGCCTCGGTCGTGCGCACGGGCGGTCGCGCACGCAAGTCGTCGGCCGGCGATGTTCTCACGCAGCTGTTCGTCGGCGCCGAGGGGACGCTAGGCGTGATCACGGAGGCGGTGCTGCGTTCACCCGACGCCGGAGGTGATGGCCGCGGCGGTCGGCTCGTTTCCGAGCGTAGGCCACGCGGTCGAGCGCATGGTCCAAACGATCCACATGGATAGAGACGACCGGCCTCATCGATCCGATCGTCGGCCCCACGGGGGACGGGAACTTCCCCGCGATCCTCGTGAGCGGGCCGGTGGACGCCGACGAGGCCGAGCGCGCCAGGCGACTGAGTGAACGGATCGTGCGGCGG
>JAODAU010000320.1 GCA_025463615.1 Microbacteriaceae bacterium
ATGCCGGCGCGGATCATTCCACCGGTCATCAGCACGGCGTCGTACTGGACGCATGTCGGCGTCTCCTGGTCCGCCAGGCCCAGTTCGGGCGCGAGTCGGAGCACCAGGTCGGCCTGCTCGGCCGTGATATCGGCAGTACTGGCCAGATTGCGTTCGCGACCGCCGCGGAAGTCCCAGTGCTCAGCCGAAAACGTGTCGAGCCAATCGAGTCGCCGTGTCGCCGGCGCTGAGCCACCGAAGGCGGCGACGAGCTCGCCCACTGCGCCGCTTGCCGACCAGGCGTCGACGAGGGCGATCACCCGCCCGGGATCATCCCCGGGGCCGGACCACGACGGCAGTTCGATCAGTCGGCGTTCTCCCGTACGGGCAGGTCGATCGGGATGACCGGGCAGTCCTTCCAGAGCCGCTCGAGCGAGTAATACATGCGGTCCTCCTCGTGGAAGACGTGCACGACGAGGTCGCCAAAGTCGAGCAGGATCCAGCGGCCCTCGGCGCGACCCTCGCGACGCAGCGGCTTGGCGCCGCTCTCGATGAGCTTGTCCTCGATCTCGCTGGCGATGGCGATCACGTTGCGCTCGTTGCGACCGGTGGCGAGCAGGAAGATGTCGGTCAGCGGAAGCGGCCCGGAGACGTCCAGTGCCACGAGATCCACCGCCTGCTTGGAGTCGGCGGCTTCCGCTGCGATCCTCAGGAGTTCGCGTGCGTGATCGGTCGCGGTCACAGGGTCCTAACGGTTGGGGAGAAGAACGCGGGCGACACGATCAGCGGAAGATCCCGAAGAAGATGCCCGCGATGACGAGCACGACGACGCCGACGGCGATCGCGGCGCCGGAGATGGCGAGGATGAGCGGCACACGCGAGCCGGAGCTCGGCTTGCCCGCCTCGATGATGGCGCCGGCACCGGTGTGGGTGCTCACCGCGCGGATGGCGCGCACGGGTGCGGAGTCGTTGTTCACGGCATCCTCGCGGTCGCTTGCCTCGAGGAAGGCGTCGACGTCCGAGTGGTCGTACCGCTCGGGGTGTGCGCCGGTCGAGCCCATGCTGCGCGGGAGGTCGATGGTGCCGGTGATGAGGATCTCGCCCGTGCTGCCGAGCGGCCGGAGCAGCTCCTCGCTGGGCAGGGACGGGATGACGAGCGCGTTGGTGGTGATCGCACCGCTCGTGACGCCGACGTTGCGGCTGAGCGTGTTCTCGACCTGCTCGTCGTCGTCGATGAGGGCCTGCGTGGACCAGTGGCCGGTCGGGGGCGTGTAGCCGCCGGTGTCGTTCGCCGGGGTGTAACGCGCGGGCTCGGTGGGAGCGGGCGCGTCGAACGGCGCGCGGACCGGTGCGGCCGTGGGCGCCGGGAAGGCGGACACGGGAGACGCGGTCGGAGCAGGCGCGAATGCGGCGGGCGCGGTCGGGGCCGGTGCCTCGGCGACGGGATTCTGCGTGGGCGCTTCGAGAGCCTCAGCGACCGGCTTCTGCTCAGCGACCGGGGTCTGCTCAGCGACCGGGTTCTGCTCGGCGACCGGCTTCTCTTCGGCGGCGGGCGCGGCCGGGGCCTCGGCGACCGTCGGCTCGACCAGCGGGAACGGCGCGGGCACGGATGCCGGCGGCGGGAACGAGGCGGGCTGCGGTCGAGCGGTGAGGGCATCGAACTCCGCGAGGGACGCGGCGGAGAGGTCACCGGACGCGGCGGCAT
The DNA here is from genome assembly GCA_025463615.1 of Microbacteriaceae bacterium. The sequence goes on from JAODAU010000320.1 coordinate 1,685, forward strand.
CGGCATCCGACACCGACTCGCGGATGCGCTCGCGCAGGCGCTGCGGCTCGGCGGCGGGAGCGGTCGGCTCCACCAGCTCCGGCGGGCTGAAGATGGCGAGGCCATCCTCGGCGGGTGAAGCCTCGGCGGGCGCAGCCTCGGCCGGTGCAGCTTCAGCCGAAGCAGCCGGAGCCTCCGGCTCGGCGTGCTCGGTCGGCTGCGCCACGAAGGCGCTGGAGACGAGCGGTGTGGAGATGTCGAAGTTGACGGCGCCGTGGGCGGCGTTCTCGAGCGCACGGAGCTCGCGGCGGGTCAGCGTGCGCTCCTCGATGGGAGTTCCGCTGTTCGCGGGGGCAGGCGGCTGCACCAGCGCGGGCGGCGGCGTCACGACGGGAGCCGGAGCGTCGGTGGACGATTCGCCCGCCGGCACGATCGAGAGCGGCGTGCCCTGGGTGCGGTAGTCGAGGTCGGTGGGCGGAACCTGCTCGGGCGTCGTCGGCGCGAACGCGGAACGGCGGCCCTCCGGGCTGAAGTCGCGGAGGCGGTACGGCTGCTGGCCCTCGCCCTGGTCGCTCTGGGCGCGGCGGCGGAACTGCTGCGCCTCGGCGGGCTGCTGCGGCTCGGCGCCGGGCTTGGGGCCACCCTGGGTCGAGTAGTCGAGCGGCTCTGGTGGGGCCACGGGCTGCAGCGCACGCTGTGCGCGACGGGAAAGGGGCGCGGCGGAATCCTGCTGCGTGGGCGCGACGGTGGGCTGCTCGCCGGTCTGGCGGCGCGCCTCGGTCTCCCAGCCCTCACGGGGGAAGCCGGGGAATTCGGGCTGCTCGCCGGTCTGCGCGGCGACGTCGACGCGACCCTCGGCGGCTTCTGCTCGCTCGGTCTGTCGTGCCTGCCGCCTGCTCAGCGGCGGCTGATCCTGCCAGGCTGTCATGTCGAACTCCGATACAAGTGGTGCTTGGAGATGTATTGAACTACACCATCGGGAACCAAATACCAGACTGGGAAGCCCCTGCTGACACGGCTCCTGCAGTCGGTTGACGATATCGCCAGGGCCGGCACCTCCAACAAGCTTACGACCGACTCAGGTAAACCGGAAATGGTCAGAGGGTGGCCCGGGCGTGAAACGGCGACGAAATGCGCCAGCGACCAGAGTTCCTCCGCGTTCTTCCAGTCGAGGATCTGGGCGATCGCGTCGGCCCCCGAGATGAAGAAGAGGTCGGCATCCGGATGCAGCGCCCGCAGGTCGCGGAGGGTGTCGATGGTGTACGTGGGGCCCTGCCGGTCGATGTCGACTCGGCTGACCGTGAAGCGCGGGTTGGCTGCCGTGGCGATGACCGTCATGAGGTAGCGGTGTTCGCTCTCGGTGACGTCGCTCTTCTGGTACGGCATGCCGGTGGGCACGAAGAGCACCTCGTCGAGGTCGAACGACTGCGCCACCTCGCTCGCGGCCACGAGGTGGCCGTGGTGGATGGGGTCGAACGTGCCACCCATCACCCCGATCCTGGGGCGGCGCTCGACAGCCATCGTGTGCGGGTATCCCTAGTGGTGGCCCGCGTGAGCGCTGGCGTCGCCGCCGGTCTTGTCGCTGTGGCGGTTGGCCACATCGCGGAAGCTGTAGCAGACGACGAACAGGAAGATGAAGACGATGGCCGCGATGAGCGGGAACACCCAATTGGGGAAGATCAACGCGTGCTGGGCCTCTTCGGCCGCATGAACTACCGTGCTGAGCACCGGATTCCACCAATCATCGTTCGGATTTCGACTAGAGCAGCCTACCAATCCGAGGCTGGTGATTTCTGTCACTAGAACGGGGCGCGCGGGATTGGCGCGCGGAATCCGTTGCGAGAGGGGGAATCAGCCCCGGATCTGGCCCGATCCGCGCACGATCCACTTCGTGCTCGTGAGTTCGCTGAGACCCATGGGGCCGCGGGCGTGGAGCTTCTGAGTGGAGATTCCCACCTCCGACCCGAAGCCGAACTCGCCGCCGTCGGTGAACCGGGTCGACGCGTTGACCATGACCACGGCCGAGTCGACCTCGGCGAGGAACCGCTCGGCGTTGGCGAGGTCGTTGGTCACGATGGACTCGGTGTGCTGCGTCGAATAGCGGCGGATGTGCTCGAGCGCGGCATCCAGGTCGGGCACGACCTTCACCGAGAGGTCGAGCGTCATGTACTCGGTCGACCAGTCCTCCTCGGTGGCCGCGACCGCGATCGGGAACAGCGCCCGCGTGCGCTCGTCGCCGTGGATCGTGACGCCGGATGCCGCGAGCGACGCCAGCACGGGGGGCAGCAGCCGCACGGCCGCCGCCTCGTGCACGAGCAGCGTCTCGAGCGCATTGCACACGCTCGGGCGCTGCACCTTCGA
>JAODAU010000342.1 GCA_025463615.1 Microbacteriaceae bacterium
AACGTGTTGATGCGCCAACTCTCCAGTTGGACGGGGATCACCTGGAACGCGACGGCCATACCGACGACCCACGCGATCGAGTCCAGCCCGGCCAGGACGGGGATCGCGAGCATCAGCAGCGAGGTCGGCGCGAGGTAGTCGACGAAGACGGGCGGGTTGATGTAGAGCCAGCAGGCGAGGATTCCCCCGACGGCGGCGAGTGTCCCCGAGAGGCTGTAGGCGGCCAACCGATAGCGCAGCGGGGAGATGCCCACGGCGGAGGCGGCCTGTCGATCGTCGCCGGAGAGGAACATCGCGAGGCCGGCGGGACTGTGCCGCAGGCGCACGAGCAGAGCGAGGAGCACGACCAACCACGCAAGGAGGAACAGGTAGAAGGCGGTGTCGCTGCGCAGGTCGAGGCCGAGGAACCAGGGTCTCGGGTTGTAGATCGGTTCCTGGCGTTCGGTCCCACCGGAGATGCCACCGGAAAGGTTGCCCTGGCTGAAGACCACCCGCTCCAGGGTGGTCTGCACCCCGAGGGTGAGCACGATGAGGTAGATCGCGGGCAGCCGGACGCTGACCGAGGCGATGGCGGCCATCAGGCCCCCGATGACAGCGATGGTGAGCAGGGCGGCGAGGACCCAAGGGATGCCCTTGCCCACGTTGTCCTGCCGATTCAGGTAGCCGAACCAGTACATGGCCGTGGCGAACAGCCCCGCCGTCGCGAGCGAGATCTCCCGGGCCCAACCCTGAAGGACGAGCAGCCCGAGCGCTGCCACGGCCAGGGGGATGCCGCAGGAGACCGTGAAGATCAGGTAGTCAGGGGCAACGGCGACCCACAGCAGGGCGGCGAGGACGGACGCGATGCCGCCAGGTCGGCTCATCGCCGAGCGCACCGGCGTGGTCCTGGTTCTTCTTGGGCGGACGGGCAAGCGTTGGCTGCTCACAGCGCACGACGTTCGAGGACGGGCGAGGCGACCTTGCGTGCTCTCGCGATCAGCAGGATCAGGACGAGCAGCGTGCAGTTGATCACGAGCTCTTGGCGCCCGAGACCGATATCGCCGAGCATGCCGGTCACGAGCGCCGATTCGAGGACTCCCACGACGAGCGCGCCGGTGAGCGCGAGGGGGAAGCTGACCATCCCTCCGATGATCGCCACGGCGAGTCCCCGGAGCATGACCTGGAAGAGGGCCAGCGGGTCGGGCCCGACGGTCGCGGTGATCAGCACCCCGGCGAGGCTCGCGATGGCGCCGGAGCCGGCGTAGACGGCCATGCCGATTCGCGGGACGTTGATGCCGCACCACGCGCTCGCGTCGAGGTCGTCACAGATGGCCTGGATCTGCTTGCCTGCCGACGATCTGAGAATCACCGCCAAGATCACGACCAGGACGCAGACCGCGATGAACGTGCCCAACCGCAGGCTCGTGACGACGATCCCGGCGACCGAGACCGTGCTCGCACCGAACGGTCCGGGTGGCATCACCCCCGGGTAGACCATCAACACCTTCGTGACGACGCCGAGCAGGATCATCATCGTGCCCAACGAGATCACCGTGAGGGTCAGGAGCGACAGCCTTGCCACGCGTCGCGACATCACGACCGCCCCGAACGAGCCGCCTAAGACGGCGCCCAGGATGAGCATGAGCAGGAGTCCCAGCCAGGGCGCGAGGGCCGGATGCGGCCCGGGGACGAACGTCCCGTCGTACACGAGGACCCAGTAGATGAACCCGCAGGCCCCGGCAATCCCGCCGTGCACGAACGCGATAGTGCGGCTCACCCGGTAGCTGAGCACGAAGGCGATCGGCAACAACCCGTAGAGCCCGGCCTGCAGCACCCCGATCACCAGCACCGGTTTCCACAGGCTCAGATCGGCGCTCGCCGTGACCATCGGATCCGCCCATCCACGAGTAGTCGGCCGCATTTCGACCTAAGAGAAATAACCACACAGGCACCTGATGGGTCGTCAGCAGCGTGCCTGGGCGCTGATCCACGGGTCTCACCAGCGGAGCATCGGCAGCGGGCGGCGGGGGTGGCGTACGGCGTAGCGGGCGACGAGGGTGACCCCCGGGCTGAGGAGCGGGCGTAGCGGGAACGCAGCGTCGACCTCGTGCCGGTACGTGCGGGGAAGTCCGGCGGTGAGCAGACCGCCAGAGGCGTCCACCCAGTCCGCGCGGCGGACCGCTTCGACCATGGCGGCGTGCGGCCCCCGGTAGGGGCGGACCTTGTGGTGGTTGCAGATCATGAGCCGGACCCCTTCGGACCATTCCGGGTGTCCGCAGACGTGCAGGTGTCGCTCCGCCAGGTCGGCGGCCCGGGACAGGTAGTTCAGGTCACCGTCCAGGATCACAGGCAGGTCGTGAAAGGCGGCCACGACCGCCAGGCGCTGATCACGATCCCCGTCGGGATCCGGGACCAGGAGGCGGGCGAAGTTCAGCATGCGGAACGCGTGGTTGCGGAACCCTTCATGGCGCGGGCCCAGGACGGCACGATGCGGGTCGAGGGTCGCCTCGATCAGCGCGCACTCGGTGACCAGGCTCCGCGTCGTCGCCGCGGTGGAGTACCTGGTGGACACCGGCGCGATCGGGCTTACCGGGGTGTCCGGCTCCTCGGGCGGTTGCATACCTGGATCGTCGCGCCGGGGCGGCGGTGGGTGCATCGACCCGCAGAGGTATCCGATCTACCCCCGCGGAGGTATGCCCAAGCCGGCGCGCCGTGGTTAGAGTCGCGGGCACCGTGAGACGTCGCCTCGTGCCGCTGCTGGATGCCACCGTGCCCTTGGTCGCCGTGTTCACGGTCATCGGCGCGGGCTACTTCCATGACGCCACCGAGATCCGCCCGGCCGGGGTGGCGATCAGCCTCGCCGCGTCCGCCGCCCTGGGCGGACGGCGCCGCTTCCCTGTCGCGACTTTCGCCGTCACGGGGGTGTTGGCGCTCCTCGCCCTAAG
>JAODAU010000167.1 GCA_025463615.1 Microbacteriaceae bacterium
GTGGTCGCCCTCGTAGTGAACGGGCCGCTCGGGGTCACGCGAATGCACCCAGTCGGCCATCGCGGCCAGGTTCGCGCCCGTGCCCGACTCGTTGCCGAGCGACCACATCACGATGCTCGGATGGTTCTTGTCCCGCTCCACGGTGCGCTCGATGCGGTCAAGGTAGGTCTCGCGCCAGGCCGGGTCCTCGCTCGGGTTGCCCAGCCATTCGTCGGTGCCGCCGTGGAACTGGCTGCCGCCGTGGTGGAACGCGTGCGTCTCGATGTCGCACTCGAGCATCACCCAGAAGCCGTACTCGTCGGCAAGGTCGAGCACCCGCGGGTGCGGCGGGTAGTGCGCCGTGCGGATCGCGTTCACGTTGTGGCGCTTCATCAGCTCGAGATCGCGGCGCACGAACGCCTCGTCGAAGCCGCGGCCGAGGTCGGGGTTCGTCTCGTGGCGGTTCATGCCGTGGAGCACGACGCGGCGGCCGTTCACCAGGAAGCGGTCGCCCACGATCGACACCGTGCGGAAGCCGAGGCGAAGCGAGATCGTCTCTGTGGCGCTCGACACTGTCGCGTCGTAGAGGCGGGGGCGTTCGGCGGTCCACGGTTCGACCTCCGCGATGGCGATGGGGGCGACATCCTGCGGCGAGGCCCACTCGACGTCGACCCCGAGCTCGGGCACGCGCAGGCGCACGGGGAACGCGGCATCCGCTGCCCGCAGCTCGGCCGAGATCGTGCTTGCGCCGTCGTCGAAACCGGCGCGCACCCAGACGTCCTCGATGCCGCCGACGGGCCTTGCCTGCAGCGTCACGTCGCGGTAGATGCCGGGCAGCCACCACTGGTCCTGGTCTTCGACGTAGGTGGACGCCGACCTCTGGTGCACGCGAACGGCGATGGTGTTCGCGCCCGCGCGAAGGGCTTGAGTCACGTCGAACTCCTGCGCGAGCCGCGAACCGGTGCCCACGCCGATCTCGACGCCGTTCACCCACACCCGGTAACGCGACTCGACGCCCTCGAAGCGCAGCACAACCGCCTCGTACGCGTCACGCGCGAGCCACTCCGCGGGCAGCTCGAACGTTCGCCGGTGGTCGCCTGTGGGGTTCTCGTCGGGCGCGAACGGCGGATCCTGCGGGAACGGCAGCTGCACGTTCGTGTACTGCGGCGCGCCGTAGCGGCCGTCGCCGTGCAGCACCCAGTGGCTCGGCACGGGCAGCAGGTCCCACGCGCCGTCGTCGAACGACGGGTCGGCGAACGCCTCGACGCCCTCGCCCGCGGGCAGCACGTCGGGCGCCCCGAGCGTTCCGGGCGCGCCGGCCAGCAGCCGGAACCGCCAGTCGCCGTTCAGCGAGATCGTGGGCGCGTCGGTGTGCAGCCACGACCGTGCGGCGCGGCGCTGGCCGCGGCCCGGACCGATGTCATCCAGGTAGTGCATGAAGTTCCCCTCAGGCGCGCGGCGCGCGGAAGCGAAGCGTGAGCAGTTCGAATGGGCGCAGGTCCAGCTCGACCGCGCGCGGTGCCACCGAGCGGATCGCGCCGCCCGGCACCGAGCGCTCCAGAAGGTCGGTTGCGTCTACGGTATCCCATCCGATCGAGGTCGTCAGGGTCGCCGTCGAGCGGTCGCCGTGGGCCTCGTACAGCCGCACCACGAGGTCGCCGCTGCCGTCCTCGGCCAGCTTGACCGCCTCGACCACGACGGCCGGATTGGAGACCGCGAGCAGCGGCTCCACCGGCGTTCCGCGCGTCGGCAGCGGCGGCAACCCCTGCCGGTAGCCGTCGACCACGGCCTCGGGGATGCCGCCCGGCCGCAGGCTCACCGTGAACCGGTGCGCGCCCTGGTCGGCCGCCGGATCGGGGTAATGCGGCGCGCGCAGCAGCGAGAGCCGCGCGGTCACCATCGGCCGCCCGGAGGGCGCCGTGAGCGTGCGGATGTCGTGGCCGTAGACCACGTCGTTCGCGATCGCCACGCCCCACGACGGCTCCCCCACCTGGATCCAGCGGTGCGCGACGGTCTCGAACCGGGCCGCGTCCCAGGAGGTGTTGCGGTGGATCGGCCGGTGCAGGTACCCGAACTGGATCTCGGATGCCGCGCGGTCCGCGCGAACGTCGAGAGGGAACGCGAGCTTGAGCAGTTTCTGCGACTCGTGCCAGTCGATGTCGAACGACCAGTCGATCCGCCCGTCCACGAGACGGATCGACTGGACGATGGTGGAGGCGCCGAACGCGTGGCGAACCACGACCGCGTCGCCGTCGATATTCACCGAGACGGGATCGAGCAGCTCGCGACCCGAGCGCTGGTCCTCCTCGTTGATGTCCCAGGCGTCCCATTCGCGCGGGGTGTCGCGCAGCAGCTGCAGCACACCGCCGGGCATGCCCTCGGGCAGCACCTCGCGGTCCGCGAGGAGGTCGCGCACGGAGGCGAGAACGCCGCGGTTATCGACGGTGACGCGCAGTGCGGCATCCTCGAGTACGAAGTCCGTGCCCTCGGCGCGGGGAGTCGCGGTTGACTGCAAAGCTGCGGGACCGATACCCATCGCGGGCACGCCGTGCTGCGCGAACGGCGCCGCGTTCGCCGCGAGCTCCGTGTCGCCGTCGCCGGCGAGCGCCTCGAGCGCAGCGGCGATGATGCCGTTCAGCGACTCCGCGACGCGCGCGTAGCCGGCCTCGGCATCCTGGTACACCCACGCGATCGAGGTGCCGGGCAGGATGTCGTGGAACTGCTGCAGCAGCACCGTGCGCCACGCGGCATCCAGCTCCGCCGCCGGGTACGGCGCACCGCGCAGGATGCTGGCGGTCGCCGCCCACAGCTCGGCCTGCCGCAGCAGCGCCTCGCTGTGCCGGTTGCCGCGCTTGGTCTCCTGCTGCGAGATGAGCGCGCCGCGGTGCAGCTCGAGGTACATCTCGCCGACCCAGACGGGCGGGTCTGCCAGCTCGGCCTCCGCCGCGACGAAGAAGGAGTGCGGATCACTGAGCGAGACCCGCGGGGAGCCCTCCAGGTCGCGTTTGCGGGCGGCCTGCGCGAGCATCTCGCGCGTGGGCCCGCCGCCGCCGTCGCCCCAGCCGAACAGGCCGAGTACCTCCTGCGCCGCGCCCTTCTCGCTGAAGGTGCGCTCGGTGCGCGCGAGGTCTGCCGCGCCGAGGTCGGAGTTGTAGGTCTCTGCGGGCGGAAAGTGCGTGAACACGCGCGAT
>JAODAU010000374.1 GCA_025463615.1 Microbacteriaceae bacterium
GCGAACTCGATCCGCTCGCTGGCGAAGGTGCGGCCGGTGCTCGACGAGGTCAAGGGCACGCTCGACGAGGCGCACGCCAGGATCGAGCAGACCGCCCAGCAGCGCTACGAGGCCCGCAACGAGAAGCGTTCGGCGTCGGATGCCGCGCACTCCGGCACCCTCGCGCGGCTGGCCCGGGCGTTCCCGCACGCCCGATCCAATCGCGCCCCCGACCCGGTGATCGACCCGCGGGCGGCGCGGGAGGCGTAGGCGGCCGCGGGGGCAGTACAGTCAGTGCCAGTCGGTATATCGAGGGAGACTCGCATGACGTACGACCCGCCCGCGGCCCCACCCACCGGCCAGCCCGTCGGCGGCGACGCTCCCGCGGGAGTCGTGCCGATCTGGGCGCCCTACTACGGCGCCCCACTGAAGGTCGCGGTTGTTCGGTTCTTCACCAAGTACGCGGATTTCACCGGTCGAGCGAGCCGCAGCGAGTACTGGTGGTGGGCGCTGGTCTACTTCGTCGTCGCCAACGTGCTCGAGATCGCCTCCTTCGCGATCGTCACCCCGATCATGATGCAGCTGAACGCCATCGCAACCGGCCGTCCTGCCGCGGACGTTGGCCTGCCCGCCGGGACCGTCACTATCGGCATCGTGCTCCTGGTGATCTCGCTCGGCCTGCTGGTTCCGCAGCTCGCGCTCACCTGGCGAAGGCTGCACGACACGAACCGCAGCGGCGGGTTCTTCTTCCTGGGTCTCATCCCGTGGGTCGGCGCGATAATCCTGGTGGTCTTCCTGGCCCTCGGTCCGGACCCGGCAGGGGCGCGGTTCGACCGGCCCCGCTGAGTCACCCCTGGGGGAGCGGCACGCCGGTCAGCCGTTCGAGCTCGGCGAGCAGGGCATCCTGGAACGCCACCGAGCGGGATGCCGGCAGCGGCTCCTGCTCTCGCTGGTGGTAGAAGTAGCGGCCGCTCACCAGCGCGGCCGGGTCGTCGCTCGCGGCCAGCCAGGCCTGGGTGACGTGGCCGAGGGCGAGGTCGTCCGGGGCGCCGCGGCCGCCCATCTTGGTGGGCACCCACCCCGGCTCGACGGCGTTGCTCAGCACGTCGGGCCAGCGGCGCGCGACCGCGAAGGCGAGCGCCGCGTCGAAGAGCTTGCTGTCGCCGTAGGCCTGCGAGCCGTTCCACGGGCGCTCGACCCAGTCGATGTCGCTCAGGTCCGCGCTGCCGCCGAGGTGGCTGCTGCTGCTCAGGTAGACCAGGCGGGCGGGGCGCTCGATGGTGGCCGTGAGGATGTACGGAGCCAGCACGTTGATGGCCAGCAGGTGCGCGTGGCCCTCGGGGGTCGGCATCCTGCGCGACTCGCGGTAGCCGACGCCGGCGTTGTGGATGACGGCGTCGAACCGCCCGGACGCGTTGGCCTGCGCGGCGACATCCGCCGTGTCGCGGGCGCTGGAGAGGTCGCCGACCAGCACGTCGGCGACGCCCGGTGAGGCCCGGCGGGTGTCGTCCGCCCGCTGCTCGTTGCGCGCGTGCAGCACGACCTCGTGGCCGTCGTCGATGAGCGCGCGGCCGGCGGCGAGCCCGAGCCCGTCGCTCGAGCCGGTGATGAGGATTCGTGGCATGCGCCCGACGGTACGCCTCTCCTCCTCCTCAGACAGAGATTCGAGAAGTTATCCCCAGATTCGTGTTTGCGTTAGCAATTGTCTTCTGAGTCTGGAAGAATGGAGGCATGAATCACCTCTCCTCACTGGCTGCGGCGGCGCAGACGTGGACCTCTGCCGAAGTCCCGTCCGAGTCGCTGCTGTCGGATGCGGAGCTGATCGAGGGCCAGCGTGTCCTCGCGGAGGCGCGGAGGGCCACGGATGTCCGCTCCGCACGTTTCGCGGCCGAGATCGCGCGACGCTTGCGCCCCGAGCTCGGGCACGACGGGCTCGCCCAGCGCCTCGGTGCGCGAACCCCGCAGGAGCTGGTGCAGAAGGTCGCGGGCGTCGGCAAGCGCGAGGCCTCGACGATGGTGCGCGTGGGTGCGTTTCTGCAGACGCCAGCGGCGCCGGATTCACTCGCGGCATCGTCGTGGGAGCTGGCCGTCCGGGAGGCGACGAACTCCGGGCGCGTGTCCACGGATGTCGCGGACGTGATCACTCGGGCCCTCGCCGGGCTCGACCTGGACGACGCTGTGCTGCTCGACGCCGCACGTGAGCTCCTGGCCGTCGCCGGTTCCGTAGGCGTCGATCGGGTGGCGGCGCACGCGCGACAGGTGCGCGATCGGCTGGATGCCGCCGGGGTCGCCACGCGCGAAATGGCCCTGTGGGACGCGCGCTTCATCAGCTTCACGCCTCAGCCGAACGGCATGACCAGGGTGTTCGGGATGCTCGATCCTGAGTCCGCCGCCGGTTTTCGCGCGGTGTTCGACGCCGCCACGTCGCCGCGTCGCGGCGGCCCTCGCTTCGTCGACCCCACGGCGCGCGAGCGGGAGCGGCGCCTGCTCGACGACGCGCGCTCGACCGAGCAGATCGGGCTGGATGCGATCATCGCCTGCCTCGAGGTCGGCATGGCGGGGGAGACGGGCGCGCTGCTGGGCGCCCAGCGGCCCGCGGTGCGAGTGCACGTCACCGCCGATGACCTCGTGAGCGGCGAGGGCGCGGCCCACATCGAGGGGCAGTGCGCGTCGGTCAGCGTCGCGACCGCACGGCGTCACGCGTGCTCCGCGGGCATCGTGCCGATCCGGTTCGACGGCGACGGCCAGGTGGTGAATGTCGGGCGCAGCCAGCGACTGTTCACGGCGAGGCAGCGGATCGGGCTGGCGGCCCGGGACGGTGGATGCCGGTTCCCCGACTGCGACCGTCCGCCGGGCTGGACCGAGGCCCACCACATCAACGAGTGGGAGAGGGACCACGGCAGGACCGACATCGCCGACGGGGTGCTCCTCTGCCGACATCACCACCTGCTCGTGCACAACAACGGCTGGAGGGTGACCCGCGCCGGTGCCGACTACTTCGTCGTGCCGCCACCGTCGATCGACCCCCGACAGCGGCCGATCGCGGCGCCGCCGAAGGGGCCCGGGTTGCTGACCGGCCAGTCCTCGCATCCGTCATCGGCAGGTGTTTGGGTGACAGCGTGACCACGCCGCGGTGCTGGTGATGCGCGGCTAGCGCGGGTCGGCGCGGTCGAGGTTCCAGTGGCGCGAGACCGTGCTGAACCACGCGTCATCCCCGGCCGGGATGATCACGAAGCGCGAGATCATCCGCTGCCCGCCCTCGGCGTCGCCGTAGAGGATGTCGATGGTGAATGCCTCGTGCGCCGCGATCGCCTTCGCGGCCTCGCCGAACGCCGGTTCGGACGGGTCGCGGAACGTGCCCTCCCAGAATCCGAGGTCGCCGGTCGGCACATAGAGGTCGCGGGTGAGCCTGTGGAAGTCCGAGGGATCGGGGCGCTCGGCCGGGCCGAGCGAGCGCTCGGGCGAGAACCGCCACGCGTTGAGCACCGCGATGCCCTGCCCCACGTTGCGCACCGAGATCGCGAGGTAGATGGCCGCGTCGGTGACGTCGGCGCCCGCGTGGCCGCCTGCCACGTGCATCCAGTGGTCGTCCTGAAAGCCGATCTTCTGCTCGTCGTCCTGCATGCGGGAGGGCAGCAGCAGCGGCCGGATGCCCTCCTGCAGCGACGCCTCGGCGAGCCGGGCGCTGCGGTTGGCGGAGCGCACCGACGCGAACGTGGCGATCGCCAGCACGAGGGTGCCGGCGGCCGTGCCCAGCTCGGCGATGGTCGCCCAGTCCATGCCTGCTCCTCCCGCGTGCCGTTGCACCATTCTGGCAGCGGGCGCGCTGCGGCACGAGATTCGCCGCTGACGACGCCGACGTCGCCCGCGCGAGCCATAATGGCGACTGTGACGACCCCCGATACCCCCGCGCCCGACGCCACCGGCCACACCGTCTGGGCGAGCAGCGTGGCCTCGCGCCTGGCCACGTTCCTGCGCACGGAGACGGGCAGCTCCGGCGTGCTGCTGGGCGGCATCGTGGTGGCGCTGGTCTGGGCGAACGTGAGCGAGGCATCCTACGACCTGGTCTGGTCGACGCCGCTGGTGATCCGCTTCGGCGACTTCGAGCTCGGCATGGACCTGCGCGGCTGGGTCGGCTCGGGCCTCATGACCCTGTTCTTCCTGGTGGTGGGCCTCGAGGCGCGGCGCGAGTTCGACCTCGGCGACCTGCGCGACCGTCGCCGGCTGGTGATCCCGTTCACCGCGGGGCTGGTCGGGATGCTCATCCCTGTGCTCATCTTCCTCGCCGTGCAGGCGGGCGGGCCGGGCGCGCACGGCTGGGGCATCGCGATGTCGACGGACACCGCGCTCGCCCTCGGCCTGCTGGCGCTCCTCGGGCGCAACCTGCCGGAGAGGCTGCGCGGCTTCGTGGTGACGCTCTTCATCGTGGATGACGTGGTCGCCCTGGTCGTGATCGCCGTCGTCTACAGCCACAACATCCAGCTGCTGCCGCTCGGCGTCGCGATCGTCGCGTTCGCCGCGTTCCCGATCCTGCTGCGCTGGCGGAAGGCGCCGAGCGCGCTCTACGTTCTGGCCGGGTTCGTCACCTGGGGCGCGCTGTTCTTCAGCGGCATCGACCCGCTCGTCGCCGGGCTCGCGATCGGGCTGGTGGCTCCCGCGTACTCGCCCGGGCGCGACAACCTGGAGGTGGCGGCCGGGCTGTTCCGGCAGTTCCGCGAGCAGCCGACGTCGCAGCTCGCGCGCACGGCCGGCGCGGGCCTGATCGGCACGATCTCGCCCAACGAGCGGCTGCAGACGCTGTACCACCCGTGGACCAGCTACGTGATCGTGCCGCTGTTCGCGCTCGCGAACGCGGGCATCCACATCGACATGGGCTTCCTCGCCCGCGCCTACACGACGCCGATCACCCTCGGCGTGATCGTGGCCTACGTGGCGGGCAAGCCGGTCGCCGTGATCGGCACGACCTGGCTGATCACCCGGCTGAGCGGGCGGAAGTTCTCGCCGCCGGTCGGCTGGGCGTCGGTCGCGGGCAGCGGCACGATCGCGGGCGTCGGATTCACCGTCTCCGTGCTCATCGCCTCGCTCGCGTTCCACGGCGAGCAGCTGGCCGAGGCGAAGCTCGGCATCCTCACCGCCGCGATCCTCTCCGCGCTCATCACCTGGATCGTGTTCCGGGCCACGAACCTGCTGCCGCCGGCGCGGCGCGCGAAGGCGCTGCTCGGCGACACCGAGCGCCT
>JAODAU010000418.1 GCA_025463615.1 Microbacteriaceae bacterium
AGCTGGGCACCCTTCACGCCCTTGCCGCCACGGTGCTGACTGCGGTAGTTGTCGCTGCGCGTGCGCTTGATGTAGCCGCCGCGCGTGACGGTGATGACCATCTCCTCCTCGGGGATCAGGTCTTCCACGTTCATGTCGCCGTCGAAGCCGTACATGATCTCGGTGCGGCGGTCGTCACCGTACTTGGCGATGAGCTCGGTGAGCTCCTCACTCACGATGTCGCGCTGGCGCTGCGGGCTGGCGATGATCGCCTCGAACTCGATGATCTGCGCTTCGATCTCGTCGTGCTCGTCCATGATCTTCTGGCGCTCGAGGGCGGCCAGGCGGCGCAGCTGCATGTCCAGGATGGCGCGGGCCTGCAGCTCGTCGATCTCGAGCAGCTCGATCAGCCCGTCGCGGGCATCCTCGACGGTGGCGGACCGGCGGATGAGCGCGATGACCTCGTCGAGCGCGTCGAGCGCCTTGAGGTACCCGCGCAGGATGTGGGCCCGCTCCTCCGCCTTGCGCAGGCGGAACTGGGTGCGGCGCACGATCACGTCGATCTGGTGGGTCGCCCACGCGGTGATGAAACCGTCGAGCGCGAGCGTGCGCGGGATGCCGTCGACGATCGCCAGCATGTTGGCGCCGAAGTTCTCCTGCAGCTGGGTGTGCTTGTAGAGGTTGTTGAGCACCACCTTCGGCACCGCGTCGCGCTTGAGCACGATCACGAGGCGCTGGCCGGTGCGGCCGGAGGTCTCGTCGCGGATGTCGGCGATGCCGGTGAGCTTGCCCTCCTTGGTGAGCTCGGCGATCTTGAGCGCGAGGTTGTCGGGGTTCACCTGGTACGGCAGCTCGGTGACGACGAGGCAGGTGCGGCCCTGCAGCTCCTCCACGTTGACGACGGCGCGCATGGTGATCGATCCGCGGCCGGTGCGGTAGGCATCCTGGATGCCCTTGAGGCCCAGGATCTGCGCGCCGGTCGGGAAGTCGGGGCCCTTGATGCGCTGGATCAGCGCGTCGAGCAGCTCCTCCTGCGAGGCCTCCGGGTGCGCGAGGTGCCAGAGGGCGCCCTCGCCGATCTCGCGCAGGTTGTGCGGCGGGATGTTGGTGGCCATGCCGACCGCGATGCCGACCGAGCCGTTGACCAGCAGGTTCGGGAATCGGCTGGGCAGCACCATCGGCTCCTGCGTGCGACCGTCGTAGTTGTCCTGCATGTCGACGGTGTCTTCGTCGATGTCGCGGACCATCTCCATGGCCAGGGGCGCCATCTTGGTCTCGGTGTACCGGTGGGCGGCCGCGCCGTCGTTGCCGGGCGAGCCGAAGTTGCCCTGGCCCAGCGCCAGCGGGTAGCGCAGCGACCACGGCTGCACGAGCCGCACGAGCGCGTCGTACACCGACGAGTCGCCGTGCGGGTGGAACTGCCCCATCACGTCGCCGATCACGCGGGTGCACTTGGAGAAGCCCTTGTCGGGGCGGTAGCCGCCGTCGTACATCGCGTAGATCACGCGGCGGTGCACGGGCTTGAGGCCGTCGCGCACCTCGGGCAGCGCACGGCCCACGATCACGCTCATCGCGTAGTCGAGGTAGGAGCGCTGCATCTCGAGCTGCAGGTCGACCTGCGAGATCTTGTCGTGCGCGGTGTCGATCGCCTTGCCGGCGATCTGATCTTCGACCACCTCGTCGGGGGTGTCTTCGTCAGCCATGAATTCTCAGTTCTCTAGAAAAGTGGATCGAGCTCGTCGAGATCTCACGCGGAGATCAGATATCCAGGAACCGCACGTCTTTCGCGTTCTTCTGGATGAAGCTGCGGCGGGACTCCACGTCCTCGCCCATCAGCGTGGAGAAGATCTCGTCGGCGGCGAGCGCGTCGTCGAGGGTCACCTGCAGCAGGGTGCGGGTGGCCGGATCCATCGTGGTCTCCCACAGCTCCTTGTAGTCCATCTCGCCCAGACCCTTGTAGCGCTGGATGCCGTTGTCCTTCGGGATCCGCTTGCCGGCGGCCAGCCCGGCCTCGAGCAGGGCATCCCGCTCGCGGTCGCTGTAGACGTACTCGTGCGGCGCGTTGCTCCACTTGAGTCGGTACAGCGGCGGCTGCGCGAGGTACACGTAGCCCAGGTCGATGAGCGGGCGCATGTAGCGGAAGAGCAGGGTGAGCAGCAGGGTCGTGATGTGCTGGCCGTCGACATCCGCGTCGGCCATCAGCACGATCTTGTGGTACCTGGCCTTGTCGGGGTCGAAGTCCTCGCCGACGCCGGCGCCAAAGGCCGTGATCATCGACTGCACCTCGTTGTTGGCGAGTGCGCGGTCGAGCCGCGCCTTCTCCACGTTGAGGATCTTGCCGCGCAGCGGCAGGATCGCCTGGAACTCCGGGTTGCGGCCCTGCACCGCGGATCCGCCGGCCGAGTCGCCCTCGACCATGAAGATCTCGGACAGCGACGGGTCGTTGCTCGAGCAGTCGCGCAGCTTGCCCGGCATGCCGCTCGACTCGAGCAGCCCCTTGCGCCGGGTCTGCTCGCGCGCTTTGCGCGCGGCGAGACGGGCCGCGGATGCCTGGATCGCCTTGCGGATGATGTCCCGCGCCTGCGTGGGGTTGCGGTCGAACCAGTCGCCGAGCTGGTCGCCGGTGATGCGCTGCACGAACGACTTGGCGATCGTGTTGCCGAGCTTGGTCTTGGTCTGGCCCTCGAACTGCGGCTCGGCCAGCTTCACCGAGATCACGGCGGTGAGACCCTCGCGCACGTCGTCGCCGGTGAGGTTCTCGTCCTTCTCCTTGATGATCCCCTTCTCGCGTGCGTACTTGTTGACGAGGGTGGTCAGCGCTGCGCGGAATCCCTCTTCGTGGGTGCCGCCCTCGTGAGTGTTGATGGTGTTCGCGTAGGTGTGCACGCTCTCCTGGTAGGAGGTGGTCCACTGCATCGCGACCTCGAGCGAGATCTTGTTCTCCGTGTCCTCCTGCTCGAAGGAGATGATCTCGGGATGCACGACCTCGACCTTCTTGGCCGAGTTGAGGTTCTCGACGTAGTCGACGAGGCCCTTCTCGTACATCTAGCTGTCCTCGACGACCTCGTCGCTCTCGATCAGGCGCTCGTCGGTGAGGTTGATCGTCAGGCCCTTGTTGAGGAACGCCATCTGCTGGAAACGCGCACGAAGCGTCTCGTAGTCGAACTCGACGGTCTCGAAGGTCTCGCGGCTCGGCCAGAACGTCTGGATCGTGCCGTGGTCCTCGGAGTCCTCGCCGCGCTCGAGCGGCGCATCCGGCACACCATTGGTGTAGCTGATGCGCCACACCGCTCCCTGCCGAC
>JAODAU010000289.1 GCA_025463615.1 Microbacteriaceae bacterium
GCCTTGATATTCCGGTCGATGTATGGCGCCTCGAGGCTGCGCTGGCTCGGCTCGACCTGGAACTTCTCGATGATCCACGGGTAGACGGAGCCGATCAGCAGGCCGCTGATGAGCAGCAGCGCCGTGCCGATGATCGGCAGCCGCCAGCGGCCGACGATTGCGGTGATGATGAAGAGGATGGCGACGATCGCGGCCGCGCCGGCCAGGATCTGCCGCCCCGGGATCACGGCGTTCACGTCGGCGTAGGACGCGCCGATGAACGGGTTGAGGTTGCTGTTCGAGTTGCTCGCGAGCGTGGAGTACTGGTCGAGCCAGATGCTCACCGCCTGCAGTGCGAGGTAGACCGCCCCGGTGACGGCAAGCTGCACGCGGGCGGTGCGCGAGATCCGTACCTCGCGGCCGCTGAAACGCAGTGCTCCGTAGAGGTAGCTGGTCGCGATCGCGGCGATGGCCGAGATGAGCACGACGGCCGAGGCGAACGCGGCCACGGACTGCAGGAACGGCAGCGTGAACAGGTAGAACGAGATGTCGATGTGGAACTGCGGGTCGACCTTGCCCGAGGGCACGCCGTTGATCCACTCGAGCGCGAGCTGCCACTTGGAGGCGGAGGCCACGCCGGCGAAGATGCCGATGATGGCGGGGATGCCCCACATCGCCAGCCTGCGGAGCGGCTCGATCACCTGCTGGTAGCGGTCCAGCTGGGCGTTGAGCTTGGCGTAGACGGGTCTGCGTCGGAACGCGATCTCGATGCTGACGAAGATGGGGATCTACATCGCGAAGAAGCCGATGAAGAACATCACGATGGTGGCGACCCACTGCGTCGTGAGCACGTTGAGGTAGCCGAGCTGGTCGAACCAGAGCCAGTCGGTGTAGAGGCTGGCGAAGATGAAGAAGAGGATGACGAGCACCGCCACGACGGCGATCGTGATCAGCACGGCCACCCGCGTTCGCGATGCGGGTCGGCGTCGGGTCTCTTCGGCAGGTGCTGAAGTCAAGAGGCTGCTCCTGGCTCGAAATGGATGTGGTGCTGGTTCATCTTAAGTGCTGGTTTCTGCAAGTCGCCCGCGTGCTACTTCGCGGTGCAGGTGGGGAGGGAGGCGGTGCCCGATCCGGCCTTGATGGCGGAGAGCGCCTTCAGCGAGTCGTCGAGCGTCTTCACGGCGAAGACGGTGAGGCCGTTCGGCACGTGGCCGACGACCTCGTTGCAGTTGCTCGCCGGCGCCAGGAAGTACTTGGCACCCTTGCCGAGCGCGCCGTACATCTTCTGCCGGATGCCGCCGATCGCCCCGATCGTGCCCGCCCTGTCGATCGTGCCGGTGCCCGCCACATTCGCGCCGCCGTTGAGCTTGCCCGGCGTGAGCTTGTCGATGATGCCGAGCGCGAGCATCTGGCCCGCGCTCGGGCCGCCGACGTTCTCGAGCTGGATCTTGACCTGGAACGGGAAGGTATAGGTGTTGGTTGGCACGATGCCGATGTAGGGCGCCGGGTCGGCGCCCGTGCTGAGCTTCGGCGTGATCGCCACCGTGCTCTCGACGCCCCCGCGGCGGATCACGAGCTGCACCGGCTTGGACGCCCCGTTCTTGACGATCACCTTGTGCAGTGACTCGAGGCTGTCGACCTTCGTGCCGTTGGCGCTCACGATCACGTCCGAGGCCTTGAGCTGGCCCGCGGCGGGTGAGCCCTTCAGCACCTGCCCGGCCTTGAGGGTGGCGACGATCGGGTAGCCCAGGTGGCTGAGAGCGGCGGCCACGGCATCCTGCTGGGAGTCCGCCATCTCGCTCTGCGACTCCTCGTTCGACTGCTGCACGGTGGTGCCGGGCGGGTACACCTCGGTCATCGGCACGAGCGCCTTGCTCGGGTCGAGCCAGGCCTGCGCCACCTGCAGCCAGCTCGGCGAGCCGTCGGGGCTGCCGAGGAGGTCGACGGTGAGCATGTCGAGCGAACCGGCGGTGGGGTAGGTCGGCTTGGCGGGGATGTCGATGAGCGGCACGGTCTTGGCGCCGATCTGCACCGAGCCGATCGTGTTGAAGACCGGGCCCGGCTCCTCGATCACGTACGGGGCGGGAACGAACGTGAACCCGAGGGTGCCGAGGATGACGACGATGATGAGCGCGAGGCCGATCCGGCGCCCTCGCGAACGCGGGCGCACGACGCCGCGGTCGTCGGGGAAGAGTGCCACCGGCATCCTTTCGGGTTGTTCGCCACGGGCGCATCCCCTCGGGGGCCCGGCGGGGTCAAATCCCAGCCTCGCACTCGTCGCGGGGGCTAGCGTAGTTGTCATGCCTGAAGATTCGGCGCAGGACCCAGAGGATGAGTTCCGCGAGCTGTTGAGCCAGTTCCTCTCCGGTAATTCGGAGATCGACCCGGCCCGGCTGGCGAGCGCCGCCGGCCTGCCCAACGACCCCGAGATGATCAGGAACCTGATGGGGCAGCTGCAGAGCGCCCTCAACTCGAGCGGCGACGGCATCAACTGGACCCTGTCGCTCGACCAGGCCCGCCAGATCGCGTCGAAGGACACCCGGGCCATCACGCCGGCCGAGCGCTCGTCGATCGAGCAGTCGTTCCACGTCGCGGCCCTCTGGCTCGACGAGGTCACCGAGATCTCGGAGCTCACCACCACGCCGAAGCTCATGTCGCGCACGGAATGGATCACCGCGACCATGCCGTTCTGGACGCAGCTGGCCGAGCCGGTCGCCCTCAGCATCGCCAACTCCCTCACCGCCGTGCTCCGCGACCAGGCCGACGAGGAGATGTCGGGCATGATCGAGGGCGCCGAGAAGCTCATGCGCAACGTGGGCGGCACCCTCTTCGCCATCCAGCTCGGGCAGGTCGTCGGCCAGCTCTCGAGCGAGGTCGTCTCGGGTGGCGACATCGGCATCCCGCTGCTCGGCACCGGCGAGGGCGACCAGCAGGCCGCCATCCTGCCGCAGAACCTGGCCGAGTTCGGATCGGGTCTCGATGTCGACTCCGACCAGGTGCAGCTCTACATGGCCGTTCGCGAGCTCGCACACGCGCGGCTCTTCCGCCACGCGAAGTGGCTCGGTCTGCAGCTCACCACCTCGATCACCGAGTTCGCCAAGGGCATCCGCATCGACACCGAGCGGCTCGAGGAGCTCGCCGCTGACTTCGACCCCTCGAACCCCGAGGAGCTGCGCGACGCGATGATGAGCGGCGCGCTGATCCCGCCGAAGTCGGAGGCCCAGCTCGCCGCGCTCGGCCGGCTCGAGACGATGCTCGCCCTCATCGAGGGCTGGGTCGACGTGGTCACCGCGCAGGCGACGACCCGGCTGCCCAAGTCCGGCGCTATCGCCGAGACCGTGCGGCGCAGGCGTGCCGCCGGCGGCCCCGCCGAGTCGGCCTTCTCCACGCTCGTCGGCCTCGAGCTGCGCCCGCGCCGCCTGCGCGAGGCCGCAGCCATGTGGCAGACGGTCACGGATGCCGTGGGCTCCGAGGCGCGCGACGCCCTGTGGTCGCACCCCGACCTCGTGCCCACCTCGGCCGACATCGACGACCCGCAGGCGCTCGTCGCCCGCATGACCGGCGCAGCCCCCGAGCGCGACGCCGTCGACCTGGCCATCGAGGACCTGCTCAACGACATCAGCGACGACCGCCCGCACGAGGGCGACGACGGCACCGCCGAGGACCCGCCCCGCTGATCGCCTGTGGATCGTTCGCGACGGCGTGACGCCGATCGTCGCATGATCGTGCGATGGTCCTCCGGCTCGATCCCCGCTTCCCGATCCTCTGGCGCAACCCGCACGGGCTGCAGGTCGGCGTCGATGCACCGCGCGCGCTGCTCGACCCGATCGACGACGCCGAGGAGCGCGTGGTCGCCGCGCTGGCGCAGGGCGTCTCGCCCGCCGGCCTCGAGCAGCTCGCCGAGGAGCGCGGGCTCGCGCCGCGGGTGCTGGCGGAGCTGCTCGCACGGCTGGCCCCCGTGCTGCTGCCGGAGGAGCCCGTGCCCGGCCCGGTGGTCGCGGTGCACGGCGGCCGCACCGCCACCCGCATCGCAGCCCAGCTCCGCGACACGGGCGTGACGGTGGAGCCGGATGCCCCCACCCCCGCCCTCGCGATCCTGGCGGCCGACTACGTGGTCGCCCCCGACCTGCTCTCGCACTGGCTGAGGCGCGACGTGCCGCACCTTCCGGTGGTCATCGCCGACCGGACCGCCCGCATCGGCCCGCTCGTCGTGCCCGGGGTCACCGCGTGCCTGCACTGCTCGGAGCTGGCGGCGCGCGACGCCGACCCCGCACGGTCCGCGCTCGCCTCCCAGCTGTGGGGCATGACGGCGTCTGCCGCCACAACCCTCGTCTCGGACGAGGCCGCGGCGATCGCGTCGCGCATGGCGCTGGCGTGGCTCGCGGAGGGCGGCACCCCGGCCGGGGTGGAGCTCGACGCGGCGACGGGGAGCACCCGCGCGATCGGGCGGGCGCGGCATCCGGAGTGCGGCTGCTCGGGACTGGACCTCAGGCCAGCTCGGCCAGGAAGCGCGACGGCGAGCGCTCCTGCCCGCGACCCGATCCCGTTCGCGCCCACGAGAGCGCGAGCCGGCGCCGCGCCCGCGTGATGCCCACGTAGAGCAGGCGGCGCTCCTCCTCGATCGCGGCCTCGGTGGTCGCGTAGGTGATCGGCAGGTAGCCCTCGGAGAGGCCGACGATGAACACGGCCTCCCACTCGAGTCCCTTCGCCGAGTGCAGCGTGGCCAGGGTGACGGACGCCATGGTCGGCTCGTGCTGCGACGACGACCGCTCGTACAGCTCGTCGACGAACTCGCGCAGGGTGGTGCCCGGCGCGCTCGCCTCGGCCAGTCCCATGATCGCGTTGAGCGACTCCCAGCGGTCGCGAACGGCGCCGCGCGCCTCCGGCGGATCCTGCGTCCAGCCGAGCGAGCGCAGCACGTCGCTCACCGTCTTGAACAGGGGCTCGGGCGTCGCGCCGACCAGTGCGCCCTTGAGCATCATCAGCGCCTGCTTCACCTCCTGGAGGTCGAAGAAACGGCCCGATCCCTTCACCAGCGCGCTGATGCCCGCGTCACCGAGCGCCGCCTCGACCGCCGCGGAATGCGCGTTGATGCGGTAGAGCACGGCGATGTCCTGGGGGCGCATGCCCGCGGCGACGAGCTCCCCGATCCGCTGGGCCACCGCGCGCGCCTCGGCCGACTCGCTCGGGAACGACTCGATCGTGGGCGGCGCACCGCCCGGCTGCTCGACCGCGGAGTGCAGCGTGAGCGCTCCCGGGCGCGAGCGCATCAGCCGGTTGGCGGAGTGCACGATGTGCGGGCCGGAGCGGTAGTTCTGCTCCAGCCGCACCACCGTCGCGTCCTGGTAGCGGCCGGGAAAGCCGAGCAGGTAGTCGGCGGATGCCCCCGCGAACGAGTAGATCGTCTGGCTCGCGTCGCCGACCACGCAGACGTCCTGCCGGTCGCCGAGCCAGAGGTCGAGCAGGCCCTGCTGCAGCGGTGAGACGTCCTGGTACTCGTCGACCACGAAGAAGCGATACTGCTCTCGCACCTGCTGCGCGACGCGCGGCTCGGCCTCGATCATGCCCGCGGTCGCGAGCAGCACGTCCTCGAAGTCGATCTGCCTGCGCTCGTCTTTGATCGACTCGTAGGCTGCGTGCAGCGCGAGCATCTTCTCTGCGTCGAGCCCGACCGGGATGCTGCGGCCCTCCAGCCGCTGCGCGTACTGCTCGATGCTCAGCCCGGATGTCTTGCGCCACTCGATCTCGGCCGCCAGGTCGCGCAGGGCGGCGGTGTCGAGCCGCAGGCGCAGCGACTCGGCCGCGTGCCCGAGCAGCCGGCCCTTGCTGTCCAGGATGCGGGGCATCGTGCCCCCGACCACCTGCGGCCAGAAGAACCCCAGCTGGGCCAGCGCGGTCGAGTGGAACGTGCGCGCCGAGACACCTGCCGCGCCGAGCTGCCGCAGCCGCGTGCGCAGCTCGGCTGCCGAGCGGGAGGTGAAGGTGAGCGCCATCACGCGCTCCGGCGCGTAGACGCCGGTCGCGACGCCGTAGGCGATGCGGTGAGTGATCGCGCGGGTCTTACCCGTGCCCGCGCCGGCGAGCATCACCACCGGACCCAGCAGCGACTGGGCCGCGATCCGCTGCTGCTCGTCGAGCCCGTCGAGCAGCGACTCCGCCGTCGCCACCGTCACCAGTCGACGTGGTCGTCGATCGGGCCGCCGTACCAGTGCTCGAGGATGGCGCGGGCGATGGAGGTGTGGCCGGGCAGCACGATCTCGTCGAGCGAGGCGGCGAGCTCCGCGCGGGTGAACCAGCGCAGGTCGAGGATCTCCTCGCCGTCCGGGGCGGCGACGGTGCCCGATCCGGGCTCCACTCGCGCGGTGAAGCCGAGCATGAGGCTCGCGGGGAACGGCCACGGCTGCGAGCCGAGGTAGACCGGGTCGGTGACGCGGATGCCGGACTCCTCGAACACCTCGCGCACCACGGCGGCCTCGAGCGACTCCCCCGGCTCGACGAAGCCGGCGAGCAGCGAGTAGCGGTTCTTCTCCCACAGCGCGTTGGAGCCGAGCAGGATGCGGTCGTCGTCGTCGACGATGCCGACGATGATGGCCGGGTCGGTGCGCGGGAAGATCTCGCCGCCGTCCGGGTCGCGGCGCACCCAGCCGCCGAGCTCCGAGGTGGTCGGTCGGCCGTTGCGGGGCGAGAAGCCATGGCTGGCGTGCCAGTTGGCGAGGCCGAGCGCGGTGGTGAAGAGGCCGGCATCCAGGTCGCTCAGGCGGCTGCCGAGCGCGCGCAGGTTGCCCCAGCGGTCGGCGTCGGGCTCGAGGGCGACGGCCTGCTCGTCGCTGAGGATGACGGCGGCGATCCGCACGTCGAGCACGGGCTCCGCGAGGGCGCGGCCGAGGTAGAGGCGCTCGAGGGCCGCGGGCACGCGAGCCGGCGGCAGGAGATCCAGCGCGCCGTTCTCGTCGAGCAGCGCGTTGCCGCGGTTGAGGGCGATCACGCGGGTCGACTCGTCGTCCCAGAGCTCGGCGAGGATGCCCGGGATGCTGCGCGTGAGGTGGTCACGATCGAGGGCGTGGCGCGACAGCGGGAGCAGCGAGAGGAACTCTGAGGGCACGGAACGACCAATCGACTAATGGCGAGGGACCAGCGTGGCGTTCAGGCGGCCGACGGCACGGGTCTTACCCTGTGGGGTATGGCCAGATCCCATCTCACTCTAGCCGCGCTCGCGACCTCGGCAGTCGCCGGGCTGGACCTCGTGGGGGCGAACCGCTACGGCTCCCGCGGCGAGGGCGACTTCGACGCCGCCATCGTCACCGGGCGCGACGGGCGGCACTGGATCATCCGCGTGCCCACCTCGCAGCAGGCCGAGTCGGAGCAGTCCGCCGACCTCGTCTCCCTGCGCGCACTGAGCACCGGCGTGCGCACGCGGCTCCCCTTCGACGTTCCCGTGTTCGCCGGGCAGACGCCCATCGACGGCACGCGCGCCGTCGTCTACGAGTTCGTTTACGGCAGCAAGGTTCCGCTCGGCTCGATGCGGGTCGACGAGGGCCTGCCGGACTCGATCGGGCGCGCCACCGCCGCCATCCACTCCCTGCTGTCGAGCTTCGTGGCGGATGCCGGGCTCCCCGTGCTCGCGCCCACCGAGATCCTGCGCGGCCTCGTCACCGTCATGGACCGCGCCGC
>JAODAU010000304.1 GCA_025463615.1 Microbacteriaceae bacterium
GACGGCATCATCCTGTCGAACCACGGCGGGCGCCAGCTCGACCGTGCGCCGATCCCCTTCCACCTGCTGCCGGATGTCGCCCGCGAGGTGGGCGCGCACACCGAGGTGGCCATCGACACGGGCATCATGTCGGGCGCCGACATCGTGGCCTCGATCGCCCTCGGCGCGAAGTTCACGCTCGTGGGCCGCGCCTACCTCTACGGCCTCATGGCCGGCGGCCGCGAGGGCGTCGACCGCATGATCTACATCCTGCGCGACCAGATCGAGCGCACGATGAAGCTGCTCGGCGTCTCCTCGCTGGCCGAGCTCACCCCGCAGCACGTCACCCAGCTGGAGCGGCTCACCCCGCGCGCGCTCAGCGTGCCGGCGGCCCCGGCTCCCGTGAAGACGGCTACTCGCGCCGCAGCACCGCGCTCCCGCGCGAAGGTCAGCTAGTGCCGAGGTACGCCTTCCCCAGCGACGTGATCGAGATCCGCGGAGCCGTCGCTGTCACGCCCACCGACGCCGGGGTCACGCCGCGGCGCATCCCCGAGTGGGCCGAGCGCGAGGTGCCCGACGAGCTGATGCGCTTCGACGTGGGCGCCGCTGC
Organism: Microbacteriaceae bacterium; assembly: GCA_025463615.1. Next base: position 590 of record JAODAU010000304.1, read on the forward strand.
AGGCGTGTACCTCGACTTCGAGACGGAGGCGACGACCATCCGGCTCGACGCGGTGTTCATCCGCATCGAGATCGCCTGGACCAGCCTGGTCGAGACATCCATCGACCTGGTCGTCGACGGCGAGCTGGTCGAAAGCATCCCGATCACGGAGGGTCCGATCTTCCGGCTCGAAGAGGACCTCATGTCGTCGACCGGACCCGGCGCGGGCACGAGCATCGCCTTCCAGCCCCTCGCGTCGGGACACAAACGGGTGCAGATCTGGCTGCCGCACGCGGCCATGGTCGAACTGGTTGGTCTGGAGACGAACGCGGACGTCACGGCTCCCCCCGCCGACGAGCGCCCACGCTGGGTGCACCACGGCTCGTCGATCAGCCACTCCATGGAGACGCTCTGGCCCACGACCACCTGGCCGGCGGTCGCAGCCCGCCGCCTCGGCGTCGCGGGCACCAACCTCGGATTCGCGGGCGAGGCCATGCTCGACCCGTTCGTCGCCCGCACCATCCGAGACCTGCCCGCCGACCTCATCAGCCTCAAGCTGGGCGTGAACGTCGTGCCGACCCAGACCCTCTCGCCGCGCGCCTTCCGCACGGCGGCGCACGGGTTCGTCGACACGATCCGCGAGAAGCATCCGGACACACCGCTGGTGCTGGTCTCGGCCATCTACTGCCCGATCCACGAGACCGGAACGGAAGCCTGGCCGCTCACCATCGCGGGCTCGCGCGCCATCCTCGCCGAGGTCGTCGAGGCCCGCGCTGATGATCCGAACCTCCACTACCTCGACGGCCGCCGCCTGCTCGACGAGGACGAGGCCGACCTGCTGCCCGACGACCTGCACCCCAACACGGAGGGCTATCGCCGCATGGGCGAGCGCTTCGCCGCCTTCGCCGCGACGCTCCTCTAGGCTCCGCGACCCCCGTTCACAACTCCTGCCCGCCCACGCCAACCGGTGGATTTCCGAGGCGTATCCGGCGTCCGGGCGGATATTGCAGGAGTTACGCGCGGGGAACGGCGGCGCCGCGGCGGGCGCCGACGGCGATCGAGGCCGCGGTCAGCGCCGCCGCCACCACGGCGACGCCCGTGACCACGCCGGGGACGCCGATCGCGGGTGCCGCCAGCGGCAGCAGCAGCACGAGCACGACGGCCGCCACACTGGCGAGCAACGGCGTGGCGAGCGGCACCCGCAGCACCGCCGTGACGGCGGGGAGCATCACCAGGTAGACGGCCACCGGCACCGCGAGCGCGTAGCCCACGGCGACAGCGGTTATCGCCGGTTTCTCCACGGCGACCTCGAGCGCGGCACCCACCGCCGCGACGGCCGCGAACAGGAAGTAGTGTCCATACCCCCAGAGGAATACACGGTCGGTGTGGGCGGCGAGCCCGAGCGACGGATGCTCCATGAAGTACAGCCACCACATCGCGAACAGCAGCACCAGCCCGGCGATCGCCACGAACACCAGCTCCACGTGGACGCCGCTCGCGGTGACGACGTGCTGCACCGCAATCGTCGCGGCCGAGACCGACTCGCCGAGCAGGATGATCGTGAAGAGGCTGTACCGCTCGGCGATGTGCTGCGCGTGCCACGGCGTGAGCCCGGGTCGCTCGGCGAACAGCGGCACGGCGAGCTCGGCCACGGCGAGCACGATGAACGACGCGAGCCCGAGCTCGGGCGGCAGCAGCAGTCGCAGCACCCAGCCGACCTGCACGACCGCGATCCCGCCGGCGTAGCGGAAGGCGGTGACCCGGCCCGGAGGCGACTCGACGCCCGCGCGCAGCCACTGCGCCACCATGGCCACCCGCATGATCACATAGCCGAGGGTGATGCCCCGGAAGTCCTGGTGCGCGAACACCGCCGGCACCCCGGCCGCGAGCACCAGCACACCGCCCATCTGCAGCAGGGTGAGCAGGCGGTAGAGCACGTCATCCGTGTCGTAGGCGCTGGCGAACCAGCTGAAGTTGATCCAGGCCAGCCAGATCGCGAAGAAGACGGTGAGGTACGAGACCAGCCCGACGCTCCAAAACTGGCCCTCGGCGATCGTGCGGGCGAGGCCCGACGCCACCTGCGCCACGGCGACCACGAACGTCAGGTCGAACAGCAGCTCGAGCGGGCTGGATGCCCGGTGCGGCTCGTTCGAGTCGCGACCGGACATCCTCGTGCGCACCGTGATTCTCGGCAGCTGCGGCATGCCCCCAGCTTAGGAGGGCGGCGTCGTGGCGGCAGTCAGGGTGTTCAGATCCTGACCGACCTGGAAAACCCGCGTCTCCTGTGTCTGCGGATCAGTGGCCGAGACGTATTCGCCGCCGTAGACCAGGGCGTCGCATGCGTTCATGGTGCAGAGCGCCCGGTTCTTGGAATCGAGTCTGAACACACCCGAACTGTCGGTCAGGTACGGCTGCACGATGAGGGTGTGCCCGGCGGGCACGTGAGCTGTCATCGTGCCCGCGTTCCGATTGAGCGTGACGTAGAGCGACGCAGAGAATCCTGCCGAATAGACGACCGCGCGATGCCCGGCCGATGTGGTCGCGCCCGGCGCCGATGTGTCGATCGAGATGAGGGTGCGGGTGGTCAACGGAACCGGCGACGTCCAGGAGAACGCTCCCGCGCCGTCCGCTGTGATCGGGCCGTACGTGTCGTTCGAATCCAGCGTGATGTGCACCTGGTACCCGATACCGGTGATGCCCGAGATGCTGTTGCTGCCCATCGCGGTGAGCTGGATGATCGACCCGATCTCGGCGACCGGTATCGCCGGCGGCGGGGCGGCGAGCGTGACCGCGGAGGCGATGCTCGAGCCACCCGCGCTCGACACCACGTAGGCGCCGCCACCGAGGGTGCTCGGCGACGCGGTAACCGAGAAGCTGCCGTCCGCGCCGGCCGTCACCGCCTCGGAGAGCGCGGTGCCACCGGTGCCGTCGGTGGACCTGAGTTGCTCGGTCGCGCCCGCGGGGACCGCGACGCCGCTGACCGTGCGGCCGGATGTCGCCACCCCGCTGAGCGCGAGCGGCGCCGTGGTCAGCGTGGTGGTCGTGCCCGTCGGCGTGAACCCGCCCGTAGAAACCGCCGAGGAGTAGAGGGCGTAGCTGACGGTGGTGCCCGGGCGCTGGAATCCGTCCGCACCGTAGTCGCATCGCCACAGCCCCATTTCGTTCACCCCGGTGACGCTGCAGACGAGCCGGTTGGTCGCCGCGTCGAACACCTCGATGAACGTGCCGGGCTTGCCGGTGCCCCCGAGCCCGATGGCGGTGGTCTTCTGGGCGTTGACCGCCGGCACGATCGACGGGGTCGTGACGTCGGCCGTCACGGCGTCGAGCACGTCCTGCGGATCCAGCTCGAAGATCAGGGCCGTGTGGGTGTCCTGGTCGTACAGGGGCGTCTTCGCGTACGCCTTCGTGTAGACGTCGTTCGCCTCGGTGCGGACCGAACCGAAGTCCTGGGCGGCTGCCCCGGACAGCGTGTCGATGGTGATCGGCTGCGTGTTCGTCGCGGGCAGCTCACTCGCGTCGATGTGACGCGGCGCGGCGCCGCACGAGGAGGTGTCGACCGCGGACATCTGAAGGGAGAGGACCCCGCTAGCGCCAAGGATGATGGACATCGTCTTGCTCCTCTCCGCGCTGTCATTCATGTCGCGCAGCCACTCGGCCTCGAAGTCCTTGAAGGTCTGCCCGTTGTTGATCTCGTCCTGCAGCAGGAGCAGCGTCTTGTTCAGGTCGGTCGTGCCCTGGATGCGCACCGCGTCCAGCTCCGCGTTGGCGTCGTCGGTGATCTGGTCCAGGGCAGCGCGCACCGACGTCGGGAACGTGAGCCTCGTATATCCCTGGGCCAGGGCGTCTAAGACGATGCGCGACTGCGCGTAGGTCGCCCGGTACTGGATCTGCTCCTGCGTCGTCTCCAGGGCCCTGGCCTCGTTCTTCGCCGCAGCGTCGCCCATTGCCCTGAGCGTCTCGTAGCCCGCGCCCTGGTAGGCATCGATCACCTGCTGCGCCGGGGTGAGACAGGGTTCGATATCCGATTCCTGCGCCCACAGCGCGACGATCGCGATCGCCATCGCCACGGGCCCGAGGAGCTCCGGGAAGGCGAAGGAGACCAGGGTCGCAATCGCGGACACCAGCGCGCCGACGTTGCCCGTCTCGTCATAGGAGAGGAAGCCCTGCAGCACCTGCAACCCGGCCGTCGGCATGCCCAGGTCGGGAAAGGCCATCGCGGCAAGGCCAGAGGACGTTGTCAGGAGTGTGAGTGGATCGATATCGCCGTGGAAGGTCGCCGACAGTGACTGCTGCGCGAAACCCAGGCCGCCGATCGTCCCGCCCATACCCTCCGACGCGAACTCCCCGGGGTTCGCCACCCTGAGCGGGGACTTCTGGAGTTCGGCCGCCGTCGACGGCATCCCCACCCACAGCTCGCCGCCGAACTTGGCCAGCGACCGGCCCGACAGCAGCGCACGGGCGTCGGCAACGGCGTTCCCCCTCGCCAGCGATGCCTCGGAGTGCAGTGTGAAGGCTTCGAGCGTCTCCCCCGGGGTGTTCTGCTGGGATTCGTGCCCGTCTTCCGCCGGGGTGGCCTGCGACTCGATCGGTCGCTTCACCTGGGTGAGGTCCGACGGAACCGGCTCCTTCTTCGGCGTATCGTCCGGGTCGGACGCCGCGACGGATGCCCCGGCCGGCGCCGCGTATCCCGTCTGCGCCGGGATCACCGCCCCCACGACGGCCAACACGGCGACCAGGGTCACCGCTCTGGTTACGTAACCATGTGATCGAAGAATCCTCTGG
>JAODAU010000307.1 GCA_025463615.1 Microbacteriaceae bacterium
GGGCGCTGTCGGTCGACAGGATGAATGAGGCGTCGCTGGGCCTGCTCGGGCTTCAGGACTTCGCCGCGTACTGCAAGCAGCGGGCTGGGGCGACCACTGTCCGCGAGCTGCAGCGGCTGACCTGGCATCGGACCGACCGCCACACCGTCGTCGCCGAGGTGTCGGCGGACGCCTTCTGCCATTCGATGGTGCGAAGTCTCGTGGGCGTCCTGCTGCTCGTCGGCGACGGCCGTCGTGGCATCAAATGGCCGGCGCAAGTTCTCGACAGCCGCGTCCGGGGCAGCGTCGTCGCACCTGCCCGCGGCCTGACCCTGGTCGCCGTCGACTACCCGCCCGACTCCCAACTCGCCGCGCGCGCCAAGGAAACCCGCAACATCCGCACGCGAAACCCATCCCCGTCCCCCGACGGGCGCGGTTAGCGGGCTAACTGCGCGCGCACGGCGTCACGGATGCGGTCGAGAATGCCGCCGTAGTCGGTCGCCAGTTGCTCGGCGGTGACGATGACGAAACGCCATCCCTCGGCCTCCATCCGCTGTCTTCGCTCACGGTCGAGGCGGCGTTGCTCAGGCGTGTCATGCCATCGGCCGTCGTATTCGACGGCTACCAGGCACGCCTGGATCGCGAGATCGAGCCTGCCCAGGAACTTTCGTTTCTTGTAGACCTTGTACTGCGGTTTCGGCCGGAACCCGGCCACCACCATGACGACTCGCAACTCCGACTCGGGCAGTGATTCGGCGCGGCGGTCGGCGAGCTGCAAGGCATTGCGGGCGAGCCGGATACCCCGGAGCCGCTTCTCCGCGAACAGCACCCTCAACCGGAGTTCGCTGACGAGCCGAGCGCGCAGGAAGGCGTCGAGGTCGGGGACGCCGATGCGCAGCCGCCTGATCCACCCACGGGTGCGCGGGGAAAGCCGCAGCAGGAGGTCGAGCGCGATCCGGTCCGGTGTCGCGATCCGCGCGCTTTCCCACGTCTTGGATTCCTCGGCCAGGACTTCTGTTCTGCGGACCTTGATGCCGACGATGGGTCCGAACCGGAACTTCTCCGGGACGACGAATTCGACGGGATCGAGCGGCTGAGCGAGCTCGATGCCGAGGACAGTCGCCGCGGATCGGCCGGTCAAGACCGCCTCTTCGGGCACAATTAATGCGGCACCCCGGCACCGCAGCTCGTGCGTCACCTCGATGTCGGCCTTGGTGTAGACGTCCTGGAAGAGCCGTCGGACGGCGTGTCCGCGAAGTTGCCCGGGGGTTATGAGGCCCGCTTTGCGCGCTTCGGAGCCACGGAAGACGTCGGGAAGGTCGCTGAGATCAAGTGTCTTTGCCACCCCGACACAGTCGGCACAAGCACCGACGATTTCGGCCGATCAAGATCAACAACTGCCGAGTTATCCACATCAACCCACACCTGTGGATAACTTCCCGCCCCAGCTCACCGACCTCAGCGCGCGCGATTAGCCCGCTAAACGCGCGCGCCGCAGGTCAGTCGCCTCGGCGGACGGGGCCGAGCAGCTGCTGCTCCTTGGCCGTGGTGACCAGGCGGAGGGGACGCCACAGGTTGCGCCCGAGGGCGACGACCTGGTCGTCCTTCAGCGTGGTCAGCTGTCGCATCATCTGGGGAGGCAGCCGCCAGATCCGCGCGGCGAGCTCGGCCTGCCCGATCGGCAGCCGCTGCATCAGCACGAGGTCGGCCGCGTTGGCCGTCGCGCCGGCTTGCGGGTGCAGGTACGGGAGCACGTAGATCGTCGTCTGCCAGGGCGAACGCGGCGGGAACAGGTCTTGCGGCGTCGGGCCGCCGTCGGTGACGATCAGCAGCGGCGCGTCCTCCGACGGACGGGGCAGTTCGACCGGCGAGAGGCGCCGGATCTGCACCAGCGGGGACGGGCCGCCGTTGGGCTGCGTCCCGGCCGCCTTGGACAGCACCTGCCAAGCCGCGGGCCGCCCGGTGGCCACAACCACCCAAGCGCCGACGGCCATCGCCCTCAGCGCCACCTGGCGCGCCAGATACAACCCACCGACGAGCACAATGCGGGTCGGTGTCGAGCGCAGTGCCGAAATCGTCAGCGGCTCACCCTTGAGACCGGAACCAAGGACGATGCCGCCGCGGTCGCCAGACGGGCTGATCGCGTCGAGCAGCGCCGGGTCGACGGTGAACTCAGGAGCGACACCGGAGCGCTGGCCCGCGTCGCGGACACGTGTACTCATGCCGTACCTCCGATGGGCAGCGTCGCGGCGTACGCGGCGATCTGCAGTCCGCGCAACGGGGTCAAGGTCACGCCCAGCCTGTTGGCGATGCTCTGCAGCCGCTGGTCGGCAGCCTCCAGCTCCCGAGGGGTCCGTGCGATAAGGCGGACGACTCCGCGCAGGCCGATCTGGCCGTCGTCCGAAGACGGCGAGATCGACATCGCGATCGTGGCCGACAGCGCGCGGACACTCGTCAAAGCGTTGAGGCTGCTGGTGATCTGGCCCTTCGGCCAGCTGGTGATGGCGTAGCTCGCGTGGCCGATTCCGGCCGCGGTCACACCGGTCCAGCGTTCTTGCATGCTCACGCTCGTGGTGGAACCGGCGACCGCGGTGAGTTCGGCGGCCGAGATGCCGGCCCGCAGCAGCTCGTCGGGATCGAGCGGCCGGGTCGGAACTCCCTGTGACTCCAAGGCATTCCGCACCCGAGACAGCGCGCCAATGAGGGCGCGGTGCGCGCCGACGACGCCGCCGCCACGTTCCCGCACGGCGGCGGGACACCGGCGCGGATCCAGCCGGATCGCGACCCAGGTGGTCCGGCGCGCCGCGGCGGGCAGTGGGCCGAGCACCTCCATGTACGAACTGAGCGCGGGCGAATCCGAAGGTAGCGCGGCACTTCCGGGGTAGGTGTGCCAGATGATCTGGATCGAGTCGAGCACCACACCGCGGTCTTCCAGGCAAGGCGCGAGCGCCGCCAAGGGAAGACTGGGCGCGCCGTCCGCCTGCGTGATCAGCTCGGGAGCGGGCTCGACGAGCAGCACCGCCGTCCACGTGCCGTCGTTCCACGCGAGACCGACTTGCTGACGCTCGTGGTCGACGCCGTGCGCCACCACGAGATCCGGAACGGCCAGCCGGAGGAGGTTGACGCGGGCGTCATCGGGCCCCGTCACCGCGTCCTCTTCGGCGGCGATCTCTTCCAAACTGGTGGGCGGCACCGGGTTCGCCACCCGATCGTGTGAACGCAGCGTGTACCGCGTCGTAAGTCCAACCCATTGGGTGAACCACCTGCCACCCCACCGCAGGAAAGCGATGACCAGCGCGACGACGAGCACGCCGATTCCGACGTATTTCAGGGAGGAATTGATCGCCAGCAGGACCAGCCCGACCGCGAACCCGACCTCGAGCACG
>JAODAU010000322.1 GCA_025463615.1 Microbacteriaceae bacterium
CAGAGCATGGGGGTCTCGAACGTCACCGACCCTCGCCACATAGTGCCGACCCAGTTGAAGATCTTCACGCCCGTCGGCACCGCGATGAGCATCGTCATGAGCGAGAAGAACGGAAGCAGCACCGAACCTGTTACGTACATGTGGTGAGCCCACACCGTGATCGACAGGGCTGCGATGGCGATCGTGGCGTAGATGAGGGTCTTGTAGCCGAAGATCGGTTTCCGACTGAAGACAGGGAGCACCTCGGAAATGATGCCGAAGAACGGCAGCGCGATGATGTACACCTCCGGATGCCCGAAGAACCAGAACAGGTGCTGCCAGAGTATGGCTCCTCCGTTGTCGATGTTGTAGAGATGTGACCCGAACACCCGCTCGGCACCGAGTGCGAAGAGCGCCGCGGCGAGCACCGGGAAGGCCATGAGCACGAGGATCGAGGTGACGAGCGCGTTCCAGGTGAAGATCGGCATGCGGAACATTGTCATGCCGGGCGCGCGCATCGTGATGATGGTCGTGATGAAGTTGACCGCGCCGAGAATGGTGCCGAATCCGCTGAGTGCGAGGCCGAACACCCACAGGTTGCCGCCCAGCGATGGCGAGAAAGTGGTCTCCGACAGTGGCACGTATGCGGTCCAGCCGAAGGATGCCGCGCCCTGCGGGGTGAGGAAGCCGGCGATCGCGATGAGCGATCCGAAGCTGTACAGCCAGTAGGCGAAGGCATTGAGTCGCGGGAACGCGACGTCGGGCGCACCGATCTGCAGGGGCATGACGGCGTTCGCGAAGCCGGAGAACAGCGGCGTCGCGAAGAGCAGCAGCATGATCGTGCCGTGCATCGTGAACAGCTGGTTGTACTGCTCCTTGGTCGCGACGACCGAGAGGACCGGTTCGAAGAGCTGCGCCCGGATCACGAGCGCCATGACGCCGCCGACGAGGAAGTACATGAACGAGGTGATCAGGTAGAGGTACCCGAGCACCTTGTGGTCGGTCGTGGTGATCCACTTGACGACGATGTTGCCCTTGTCGCCGACACGGGATGCCCCGAAGTCGAGGCCTGAACTTGAAGCGGAGGCTGTGCTCATTCTGATCGCCTACTCGTTGGCCGTTGCCGGCGCCGTGTTGCTCGGGAGGTTCGTGTTGGTGTTGTACTCGGGACCGAGGATGCCGGTCTGGCCCTTGGCGGCGAGGCTCGCGATGTAAGCGTTCCAGTCGGCCTGTGACTCGACCTTCACCTTGAACAGCATCATCGAGTGGTAGTCGCCGCAGAGCTCGGCGCACTTGCCCTCGTACGTGCCGATCTTGGTCGGCGTGACGTACTCGTAGTTGTCCTTGCCGGGGATGTTGTCTTTCTTGTACAGGAAGTCGATCACCCAGAAGGAGTGCGCGACGTCGCGGCTCTCGATCTTGATGCGGGTGGACTTGTTGACCACCAGGTGCAGCACCGGGATCTTCGACTCGTCGATGGTGCCGTCCGACTTCTCCATCTCCTGAGCCTGGATGCCGGGCGAGTACACGCCCTTGTCGCCGGGACCGACGCCCGGGTAGTTGAAGTCCCAGGCCCAGCGCTTGCCGTAGACCTCCACGGAGACGGCGGGGTGCGGGTCGACCTTCTCGATCGAGTTCTGCTCCTTGGCGGTGAAGGCGAAGAAGCCGAGCACCAGGATGAGCGGAACGATCGTGTAGAAGATCTCGATCGGCAGGTTGTAGCGCAGCTGCACGGGCAGGCCGGTCTGGCCCTTGCGACGGCGGTAGACGACCGCGGCCCAGATGATGAGGCCCCACGTGATGACGCCCACGGCAAGCAGCACGATCCACGAGTTGACCCACAGCGACGTGATGCCGTCGGTGTGGTTCGTGACGCCTGGGTCGCCCGGGAGGAAGCCCCTCAGCTGCTGCTGGCTGCACCCCGCGAGGGTCACGACGAGCGCGACTGCCACGGGAACGACGGCCCAACGAAGACGGCGGTTTGAGCGCACCTGGAACCTCTCGGATGACACGGACTGCAGCGGATCACAGTCTATTTGGTCTCCCCAGCCTACTGCGAAGCACACGCGATCTCCGACCGGAATGGCCGTCGTCGGCGAGGTTTCCGCATCAAAAAAGGGAACCGCCCGGAGGCGGTTCCCTTGTCTGAATGGCTCTTGGGAAGCGGCTGTTAGTGGAAGCTGTCGCCGCAGGCGCAGCTGCCCGTCGCGTTCGGGTTGTCGATGGTGAAGCCCTGCTTCTGGATGGTGTCCTCGAAGTCGATGGTGGCGCCATCCAGGTACGGGACGCTCATCTTGTCGACGACGACCTCGACCCCGTCGAAGTCGACGGTGGCGTCGCCGTCGAGCAGCCGCTCGTCGAAGTAGAGCTGGTAGATGAGACCGGAGCATCCGCCGGGCTGGACCGCAACACGGAGTCGGAGGTCGTCGCGACCCTCCTGCTCGTAGAGGCTCTTGACCTTGGACGCGGCGGTGGTGCTCAGGAGCACGCCGTGCTTCTCGGAGGTGGTCGCGATGCCGGTGAGAACGTCAGTCATGGCTTAACTCTACCTCTCGTTCAGTCGTGCAAGGAGGATCGCCTCGGTGAGGATCGCGCGGTGGAAGACGCCGAGGTGCAGCGACTCGTTCGGGCTGTGGGCCCGCGTGTCGGGGTCCTCGACGCCGGTCACCAGGATCTGGGCCGATGGGAACAGCTCCACGAGGTCCGCGATGAACGGGATCGACCCGCCGATGCCGGTCTCGAGCGGCTGGCGACCCCAGGCCTCGGCCATCGCCGTCTCGGCCTCGGAGACCGCCCAACCGGAGGTGTCGACGAGGAACCCGTTGCCGAGGTCGACGTCGTCGATCTCGATCCGCGCGCCGAACGGGGCGTTCGCGCGGAGGTGCTTCTCGAGCGCGGCCAGCGCCTCGGCGGCGGGCTGGCCGGGCGCGATGCGCGTGCTGATGCGCACGGCCACCGACGGGATGAGAGTGTTCGACGCGTTCGCGACCGTGGGCGCGTCGATGCCCGTGACGGTGATGGCTGGCTTCGACCACAGGCGGCTGAGCACGGTCCCGGTGCCGACCGGCGTCACTCCGTCCAGGAGCGCCGCCTCCTCGCGCAGCTTGTCCTCGGAGTACTCCGGGGTCTCCTGCTCGATCGACGCCAGGCCCTCGACCGCCGCGGTGCCGTCGGGATTGTGCAGGGTGGCGAGCAGCGCGACGGCGGCGAGCATGGCATCCGGAGCCGCTCCCCCGAACATGCCCGAGTGGGAGGCGTGCTCGAGCGTCGAGATGCGCAGCCGGAACGTGACGTTGCCGCGCAGGCCGACGGTGAGCGACGGCGTGTCGACGTCCCAGTTGTCGGAGTCGGCGACGACGATCACGTCCGCGTCCAGCTCGCGCTGGTGCTGGCGCAGGAAGTTGGCGAACGAGCGCGAGCCGTTCTCCTCCTCCCCCTCGATGAAGAGGGCGAGGCCGAGGTCGAAGTCGGGCCCCGCCGTGGCGACGAGGGCGCGGACGGCGGCGATGTGGGCCATGACTCCGGCCTTGTCATCCGCCGCTCCCCTGCCGTACAGGCGGCCGCCGCGCACCGTCGGCTCGAAGGGCAGCGACTCCCAGTCCTCGTCCTGCCCGGGCGGCTGCACGTCATGGTGCGCGTAGAGCAGGATGGTGGGCTTGCCGTTGCGCGCGGCGCGCGTCGCGAGCACGGCCGGCTGCCCCGAGACGTCGGAGTCAACGATGGGCGCGGTGGTGACCTCGACGGTGTCGAAGACGCCGAGCCCGCGCGCGAGGTCGGCCACGGCATCCGCGCTCCTGGCCACGTTCGCCGGGTCGAAGGCCGCCCAGGAGACCGACGGGATCCGCACCAGGCCGGAGAGTTCCGCGATCGTGACGGGCAGCGCCGACTGCACGGCCTCCCGAAGCGCTGTGAGGAGTTGCGGCGGTGTGGAGTCAGGTGAAGTCATAGAGGTAATCTTAAGGACCCCCAATCGCAAGGACACCCCGTGGCAAAGGCACCGAACAGCAAGTCGGACAGCGACGTCGACTACGACCTGAACTCCGACAGCGTGAGCGGAAAGGGCCGCGCGACGCCGACCCGCAGGGAGCGCGAGGCCGCGAACCTGCGCCCGCTGGTGTCGAGCGACCGCAAGGCGGCGTCCAAGGAGTCCCGCGCCTCGATGGCCTCGGCCCGCGACCGCGCCCGCATCGGCATGGCGAACGGCGAGGAGAAGTACCTGCCGGCCAAGGACAAGGGGCCGCAGCGTCGCTACGTGCGCGACTACCTCGATGCGCGGTTCAGCGTGGGCGAGCTTATGATCCCGTTCCTCGTTCTCGTCATCGCGCTCACCTTCATCAACTCGCCCCTCTTCGTGGCCATCGGCACCTACGCGCTGTGGGCGTTCCTCATCGTCGTGGTGCTCGACATCGTGATCCTCGGCTTCACGCTCAAGCGCAAGCTCGGCGCGAAGTTCGGCGAGGACAAGGTGCAGCGCGGCTACCGCTGGTACGCGGCGACGCGCGCCATCCAGCTGCGCCCGATGCGCCTGCCGAAGCCGCAGGTCAAGCGCGGGCAGTACCCCGCCTGAGGCCCTTATTGACGCTCGCGGCCCACAGCGGACCGCGGTAGAGGAACGCCGTGTAGCCCTGCACCAGGGTCGCGCCGGCGGCGAGGCGCTCGGCGACGTCCGCGGCGGTCTCCACGCCGCCCACCGAGATCACGCACAGCTCCGGCGGCACGGATGCACGGATGACACGCAGCACCTCGAGCGAGCGCGCGGCCACCGGCGCCCCCGACAGGCCGCCCGCGCCGGCCGCCTCGACGATCGCGGGATCGGTGCGCAGCCCCTCACGGGAGAGCGTGGTGTTCGTGGCGATGATGCCGGCGAGGCCGAGCGAGACGGTGAGCTCGGAGATGCGGCGCACCGCGTCATCCGAGAGGTCGGGGGCGATCTTGACGAGGACCGGTCTGCCCGCGGCCGCGTCGCGGACCGCGGTGAGCAGCGGGGCTAGCAGGTCCAGCTCCTGCAGGCCGCGCAGGCCGGGGGTGTTCGGCGAGCTGACGTTCACGGCGAGGTAATCGGCGGCGGGGGCGAGAAGGCGCGTGCTCTCGAGGTAGTCGGGGATGGCGGCATCCACGTCGACGACGCGGCTCTTGCCGATGTTGACCCCGACGATCGGCCGCGTGCGGCGCGTCACCTCGCGGGCCAGGCGCGGGGCCGCCTCGGACGCTCCGGTGTTGTTGAAGCCCATGCGGTTGATCACGGCGCGGTCCGGGACCAGGCGGAACAGGCGCGGGCGCTCGTTGCCGGGCTGCGCCCTCGCGGTGATCGTGCCCACCTCGACGTGGCCGAAGCCGAGCTGCCCGAGGCCCTGGACGGCCCTGCCCTCCTTGTCGAACCCCGCGGCGACACCGAACGGCGAGGCGAAGTGGAGGCCGAGCGCGTCGACGGCGAGAGACGGGTGCGGGCGCGTCATCCGCGCGATCAGAAAGCCAACGCCCAGGCGCGGGAGAAGACGGATGACGACGAAGGCCAGGTGGTGCGCGTTCTCGGGATCGAGCCGCGAGAGCACGAGCCGGAAGAGGAGTCGATACATACCGTTAGTCAGGGTACCGGCCCGGCAGGGTCGATCAGTCCTGGCTGGTGGCCGCGTCGTGCTCCACGCGCAGCAGCATGATCGCGGACTCGAAGTCCTCGAGCGAGTCGAAGCCCTGGTAGACGCTGGCGAAGCGCAGGTAGGCCACCTCGTCGAGCTCGCGCAGCGGCGGCAGGATGGCGAGCCCGATGTCGTTCGCCTCGATCTGCGACGCGCCTGTTGCGCGGATGGTCTCCTCGACCTTCTGCGCGAGCACGGCGAGGTCGGTGTCCGTCACGGGGCGGCCCTGGCAGGCCTTGCGCACGCCGGAGACGATCTTCTCCCGGCTGAACGGCTCGACGACGCCGTTGCGCTTGATCACGTTGAGGCTGGCGGTCTCGGTCGTGGTGAAGCGGCGACCGCACTCGGGGCACTGGCGCCGACGGCGGATCGACAGGCCGTCGTCGCTGGTGCGGGAATCGATGACGCGCGAGTCGGGGTGGCGGCAGAAGGGGCAGAACATGGTGACGCAAGAATACCTCGCGCGGGCTGCGAAAACGGGGAGGCGGATCAGCCTTCGGCGAACCGCGCCGTGATCGCGGCACCGTGCGCCGGCAGGTCCTCGGCCGTGGCGAGGTCCACGATGCGCTGCTCGACCTCGGCGAGGGCCGCGTGGTCGTAGCGGATCACCTGCTGCGGCCGCAGGAACGTGTACGCCCCGAGCCCTGGCGCGAACCGCGCCTGGCCTCCGGTCGGCAGCACGTGGTTGGAGCCGGCGAGGTAGTCGCCGAGGCTCACCGGCGAGTCCGGGCCGAGGAAGATCGCGCCGGCGCTGTCGATGAGGTCGAGCACCGCGCCGGGCTGCTCGGTCTGGATCTCGAGGTGCTCGGGCCCGTAGCTGTTGCTGAACGCGGCCGCGGCGGTGAGATCGTCGACGAGCACGACGGCGGACTGGCGGCCGCGCAGCGCCTCCCCCACCCGCGCCGAGTGGGGGGTGGATGCCGCCAGCTGCTCCAGCCGCGAGAGCACCAGCTCCGCGAACTCGGGCGAGTCCGTGACGAGCACGGCCGAGGCCAGCTCGTCGTGCTCGGCCTGGCTGATGAGGTCGCTGGCCACGAGGAAGGGGTCGGCCGCGGCATCGGCGATCACGAGGATCTCGGTCGGGCCGGCCTCGGCGTCGATGCCGACAACGCCGCGCACGAGACGTTTCGCCGCGGCCACGTAGACGTTGCCCGGGCCGGTGACGAGCTGCACCGGGTCGAGGCTGAGGTCGGGCACGCCATAGGCGAGGGCGCCGATCGCGCCGGCACCCCCCATGGCGTAGACCTCCTCGATGCCGAGCAGGCCGGCCGCACCGAGGATGGTGGGGTGCACTCCCCCGTCGAAGGACTTCTGGGCCGGGGACGCGAGGGCGACGGACGCGACGCCCGCGACCTGCGCCGGCACCACGTTCATGACCACGCTCGACGGGTAGACGGCCTTGCCGCCCGGCACGTAGAAGCCGACGCGGTTGACCGGGGTCCAGCGCTGGATGACCTCGGCGCCCGGCGCGAGGGTCGTGACGCGCGGCTCGGGCAGCTGCGCCTGCGAGGCGGCGCGCACGCGCACGACGGCCTCCTCGAGGGCGGCGCGGACGGCCGGATCGAGCGCGCGGACCGCGGAGGTGATGGCCGCGACATCCACGCGGATGTGCTTGGGCCGCACCCCGTCGAGGCGCTCGGCCTGGTCGAGCAGGGCGGCCTCGCCGCGGGCCCGGACGTCGGCGATGAGG
>JAODAU010000335.1 GCA_025463615.1 Microbacteriaceae bacterium
ATTCGGCGCCCTGGATGCGGCCGGTGGCGCCCCCGACGTGCGTGAGCTTGCCGGCATCCTCCTCCATGTGCGCACGCTCGATCGGGATGTCGAAGACGCGACCGTTCTCGAGCTCCACCTGCACCGAACCCTCGTAGGCGATCGGCTCGTCGAACTGGCTGATCTGGTAGTTCTTGGCGAGGTCGGGGTAGAAGTAGTTCTTGCGCGCGAAGCGCGACGACGGGCGGATGCTGCAGCCGAGCGCCAGTCCGAGGCTGATCGAGTAGCGGATCGCCTGCTCGTTCACCACGGGCAGGCTGCCGGGGAGCCCGAGGTCCACGGGTGTGACGTTCGTGTTCGGCTCACCGCCGAAGAAGTTGGGGGCGTCGCTGAACATCTTGGTCTTCGTGTTCAGTTCGACGTGCACCTCGAAGCCGAGCACGGGCTCGTATTTCGAGATCGCCTCGTCGTAGTCCATCAACTCTGCTGCTTTGCTCACCCGACGATTCTACCGGGGCGCGGGTTGCTCGACCTCGACGGGCGTCGCCTCGAGCGGAACGTCGTCGGACTTCTCGGCGCGCACGAACCCGATCCCCACCAGGATGAGCACACCGCCGACGAGCTGCAGGATGCCGAGGCTCTCCCCCAGCAGGATCCACGCGTAGAACGCCGCCGCGATCACCTCCAGCAGCCCCACGAACGAGGCCAGCCGCGAGCCCAGCATCTCGCTCGCCGCGATGCTCGTGGCGTACGCCACCGCGGTGGCGATCACGCCCACCACCAGCAGCGGCACCCACCACGGCAGAGTCGTCTCGAACAGGTGCACCCGGCCGAACGTCATCGTGAACGGCACGACGTGCGTGAGAGACACCAGGCCGAGCACGAGCGAGCCAAGAAGAAGGCCGGACGACGCGAACGCCACCGGCGGCAGCCCCTCACTCGGGCGCGCGGCGAGCACGTAGTAGATGGCGCAGCCGATCGTCGCGAACGCCGCCAGCAGCAGCCCGAACGCGTTGAGGTGGGCGCCCGCCCGCGGAGACACGACGAGGATGAGGCCGGCCACCGCCACGACGGAACCGATCAGCACCACGGCCCGCGGCATCCGCCGGGTGCGGGCCCAGACCCAGAAGACCAGCAGCAGGGGCGCCATGTACTCCAGCAGGATCGCGGTGTTCACGGGGATCAGCTCGATCGCGGCGAAGTACAGCAGCTGCGTGCCCGCGACGCCCACGAGCCCCATGGCGAGGATGCGCCAGCGCGCCCGCCACAGCGTGATCCACCGGCCGCGCAGCTGGATGAGCGCCACCGGCGCGAGCACCACCCCGCCGATGAGCGCGCGGATCGTCACCGCCGCCGCGGGGCTCCAGCCGGCCTCGAGCAGCGGCTTGACGAAGGCTCCAGACATGCCGAACGAGAGCGCGGCGAGCACCGCGATCACGAGTCCGAGCGAGGTCCGCGAGCGAGTCATAGTTCAGGGTAGAATCGTCGCGAGTAAGGAGTCAAATTGCATTTTGCCCCTGACACGGAGGCCGACCTCGAGTTCCTCGTCGACCTCTGCAACACCGATCCGGGCGCCTCGCGCAGCGGCCTCGACGAGCTGCCGACGCCCGAGTCCTTGACCGCCCTGCTCGACGCCGCCGGCTACTCCGGGCGCTTCGACCGCGACCAGCGCGAGCTCGACGAGGTGAAGGCGTCCCGCACCCTGCTGCGCGGCATCTGGAGCATGGATGCCGACGCCGCCGTCACCGAGATCAACCGCATGCTCGCCGACGCCCGCGCCCTCCCCCAGCTGCGCCGGCACGACGGGCTCGACTGGCACTTCCACGCCACCGGGCCGGACGCGCCGCTGGCCGAACGCATCCGCGTCGAGGCGGCCATGGCGCTCAGCGAGCTCATCCGTTCGGGTGAGCTCGGCCGCCTGCGCATCTGTGCGGCCGACGACTGCACGGGAGTGTTCGTCGACCTCTCGCGCAACGGCTCCAAGCGGTTCTGCAGCGTGCGCTGCGGCAACCGCGTGAACATGATCGCGTTCCGCGAAAGGGCGGCCGAGGCCTGAGCCCCGACCGCCCCCATGCCGTGCCGATCAGTGCGCGAGCACCGGCTCGCTCTCGGGCGCCGCATCCGTCGTCGCCGCCGGGGTGTGCGAGAGGTTGAGCCCCTGGCTGCGGCGGCGGAACAGCAGCCCGGCGAAGACCGCGCCGAAGGCGAAGATGGCCGCCTCGATCCAGTACACGAGGTTGTAGCTGTGCACCGCGGCCTCGGATGCCACGGCCGCCGTCGCCGGAAGGTGCGAGGTGAGGTACGCCGTCGCCGCACTCGCCGCCAGCGTGTTGAGGAGCGCCGTGCTGATGGATCCGCCGACCTGCTGGCTGGTGTTTACGAGAGCCGAAGCGACGCCGGCGAAGTGCCGGTCGACGCCGAGCGTGGCGGTCTGCATCGATGCGGGCATGATCGAGCCCATCGCGAAGCCCATGATCATCAGCGGCGCCAGGACGTCGGCGGCGTAGGTGCTGTCGACCCCGAGGCGGGTGAGGAGCAGCATCGCCACCACGCCGAGCGTCATGCCGAACGGCACCATGACCTTCGGCCCGAAGCGCGGCAGGAAGATGTTCGTGCTGAGCTGCGCGGCCAGCACCAGCATGGCGATCATCGGCAGGAACGCCAGCCCGGTCTGGATCGGGCTGAACTTGAGCGTCTCCTGCAGGTAGTAGGTGAGGAACAGGAAGAGGCCGAACATGCCGCTCGCGGCGATCAGCACCGAGCCGTATGCCGCACCGCGATTGCGGTCGAGGATGATCGAGAGCGGGAGCAGCGGATGCTTCGCCCGACGCTGCCAGAGCACGAACGCCACGAAGAGCACGGCAGATGCGGCGAGCATGCCCCACGTGAGCGGCGAGCTCCAGCTGTCGGTCTCGGCGTTCGAGAAGCCGTAGACGAGGCTGAACAGGGCGCCGGAGACGAGCACCGTGCCGGGCAGGTCGAGCTTGGGGCGCGGGCCGAACCGGTCTCCGTTCGTCACGAGGATGGCGGCGCCGATGATGGCCACGACGGCGATCGGCACGTTGATGTAGAGGTTCCAGCGCCAGCTGGCATCCTCGGTGAGGAAGCCGCCGAGCAGCAGGCCGACCGCGCCCCCGGCACCCGCGATCGCGCCGAACACGCCGAACGCACGCGCGCGCTCCTTGGGGATGGTGAACGTCGTGGTCAGCACGGCGAGCGCCGTCGGCGCCAGGAGTGCGCCGAACGCCCCCTGAAGCGCGCGGGCGCCCACCAGGGTGCCGAAGCTCGTCGCGGCACCACCGAGCGCGGATGCCCCGGCGAAACCGATGAGGCCGATGATGAAGGTGCGCTTGCGACCGATGAGGTCGGAGAGGCGGCCGCCCAGCAGCAGCAGGCTGCCGAACGCGAGCGAGTAGGCGGTGACGATCCACTGGCGTTCGCCGTTGGTGAATCCGAGGTCCGCCTGCGCGGTGGGCAGGGCGATGTTCACCACGGTGGAGTCGAGCACCACCATGAGCTGGGCGAGGCCGACGATGACGAGCGTCAGCCAGCGACGTGACGAGGGGGGCGCTGCGAGCGCCGGGGTCGAAGAAGACATGTCTGTTACTATATACGGTAACAATCAGTTTCGGATCTATTAAGTTCCAGAACTCGCGAGTTTCTTGAAATGAGCCGGTCCACCGGCACATCGAACGTAAACTGGGAGCCATCGTAGAAAGGGAGATCGAAAGCAATGGCGCAGATCGATTTCGCTGACCCGGCACGGGTCGACCCGCTGAGTGCCGACCCGCTGGCCGCTGAGTCCGACGATGCCCCGCGGCTCGGTCGCAAGCGGGACCACACGCGCGACCCCGCGATCCTCGACGCCACACTCGACGTGCTCGCCGAGGCCGGCTACGACGGCATGACCGTCGATATGGTGGCCGCGCGCGCCAAGGCAGGCAAGGCAACGCTGTATCGGCGCTGGCCGTCGAAGAGCGAACTGGTGCTCGACGCCCTGGCCTGCATGAAGCGTGTCGAGACCGACCCGGACAAGCTCCCGAACACGGGCACCCTGCGCGGCGACCTCATCGCCATGATCAAGACCCCCACGATCGAGGATGCCGAGAAGAAGTTGAAGATCATGGGCGGCCTGGTCTCGCTGCTGTCCCGGCATCCTGAGCTGGCCGAGGCGGCCAACGCCTCCATGCTGGAGCCGCGGTCCACCGTGACGCGCTTCCTCATCGACCGGGCGGCCGAGCGAGGCGAGATCGCGCCGGGCTACGACATCGACACGCTGGTGCTGGTGAGCCCGTCGATGGCGGCACACCGCGTTCTCATCCAGCGCAAGCCGGTGACGCGGGAGTTCCTCATCTCGATCATCGACGGCATCATCCTCCCGGCGCTGGGAATCCGCCCGAGCTGACCCGCGCAGGTCGAGCGCGGTTTACAGCGCGGGCGCCTGGCTGATCAGCGTGCGGCCCCACTGCTCCTCGAGCAGAGCCTCGATCGCGGCCCCGTGCTCGTAGAGCCGGGCATCCGCCCGCGCCGGCGCCATGATCTGCAGGCCGACCGGCAGGCCGTCCTCGGGCGCGAGGCCCATCGGCAGGCCCATGCCGGGGATGCCCGCGAGGTTCGCCGGGATCGTGGTCACGTCGTTGAGGTACATCGCCAGCGGGTCGTTCACCTTCTCGCCGATCTTGAACGCCGTGGTCGGCGCGGCCGGGCTGATCAGGATGTCCGCCTTCTCGAACGCCGAGTCGAAGTCGCGCTGGATGAGCGTGCGCACCTTCTGCGCGCTGCCGTAGTACGCGTCGTAGTAGCCCGCGCTCAGCGCATACGTGCCCAGGATGATGCGGCGCTTGACCTCGGGGCCGAAGCCGGCCTCGCGGGTGGCTGCCATGACATCCTCGACGGTGCCTCCCCCGACGGGGTTCACGCGGAGGCCGAACCGCACGGAGTCGAACTTCGCCAGATTGCTCGACGCCTCGGCGGGCAGGATCAGGTAGTACGCGGCGACGGCGTACTCGAAGTTGGGCGCGCTGACCTCCACGATCTCGGCGCCGTTGCGCTCGAGCAGATCGAGGGTCTCGTGGAAGCGCTGGTGCACGCCGGGCTGGAAGCCGGGGGCATCCAGCTCCTTGACGACGCCCACGCGCACGTTGTTGAGGTTGCGCGTGAGGTGGCCCTTGCGGGCGGCATCCGCGAAGCTCGGCCACTCGTCTTTCAGGGAGGTGGAGTCGCGCGGGTCGTGGCCGCCGATCACGTCGTGCACGAGCGCGGCGTCGAGCACGGTGCGGGTCACAGGGCCCACCTGGTCGAGGCTGCTCGCGAGGGCGATCGCGCCGTAGCGACTCACGCCGCCGTAGGTCGGCTTGACGCCGACGGTTCCCGTCACGGACGCGGGCTGGCGGATGCTGCCACCCGTGTCAGAGCCGAGCGCGAGCGGCGACTCGAACGCGGCCACCGCGGCCGCGGAGCCACCGCCGGAGCCGCCGGGGATCCGCTCGAGGTCCCACGGGTTGTGCGTCGGGCCGAACGCGGAGTGCTCGGTCGACGAGCCCATCGCGAACTCGTCCATGTTGGTCTTGCCGAGCGGGATGAGGTTCGCCTCGCGCAGGCGGCGCACGACCGTCGCGTCGTACGGCGGCACCCAGCCCTCGAGGATGCGGGAGCCGGCCGTCGACGGCATGTCCAGCGTGCAGAGCACGTCTTTGATGGCGATCGGCACGCCGGCGAGCGGGCTGAGCGGCTCGCCCTCGCGGCGCAGCACGTCGACGCCCTCGGCGGTGTCGAGCGCGTACTCGTTGATGTGCAGGAACGCGTGCACGTCGCCGTCGACCTCGCCGATGCGGTCGAGGTGCGCCTTGGTGACCTCGACGCTCGAGATGTCACCCCTGGTGAGCAGCTCGCCGAGGGCCGCGCCGGTGAGGCGGGTGAGGTCGTCGCTCACTGCTCCTCCCCCAGGATCGCGCTGACCTTGAAGCGGCTGCCGTCGTGCTCGGG
>JAODAU010000336.1 GCA_025463615.1 Microbacteriaceae bacterium
GAGAACTCGATGGCCGACGACTACCACGTGACGTTCCTGCACCGATCGATGGTGCAGCTCGGCGTGCTGCCCGACGGCGGCGACTACTTCAAGGCCTGCCACCACATCAGCCCTGGCAACGGCCACGGGGTCAGCTTCGAGTTCAGCGGGCCGGACGCAAAGGTCAACCTCGGCTATCCGGACGACGTCGCCGCGACCTTTGGACCCAACACGCTCGACCCCGCGCAGGCCGAGCTCGCCCGGCGCTGCCACGGCGGCGGCGCCAACGTGTTCCCGAACCTCGCGATCCTCTTCCTGCAGCTGTCGCCGACGCTCGGCCGCGGCGCGCCGACGGCCTTCACCAGCCTCCGGCTGTGGCAACCCCACGGCCCGGACCAGATCGAGATGTGGAACTGGGTCCTGGTGCCGAAGGGCTCGTCGGAGGAGTTCCGGCAGGAATCCTACCGCGCGGCCATGGCGACCTTCAGCCCCGGCGGCGTCTTCGAGCAGGACGACTCGATCGCCTGGCGGTCGATCGCCCGCACGGCCGGAAGCACGTTCGCGCGGCGCATCGGCTACAAGTTCAACTACCAGATGGGCGACCAGGTCGGCGGCAGCGAGACGGTCGACGACTGGCCGGGCCCGGGTCACGTCACCTCGCACGCCTACGAGGAGACGCTGCACCGGATGCTCTACCGGCGCTGGCTGGAGTTCATGCGCGACGAGGACTACCCGGCCAGCTGGAAGGACCCGCGCGTGCTCGTGCGGGAGCGCTAGCCATGACTCACGAGGCGGACGACGCCGGCGCCGGGTCCGGCGTCGAGGCGACGGGCGAGTACCTCACCATCGCCAACGAGTTCACGACCGTTCGTGTGCGCAAGGTGCGCACGCGCAACGGCGAGCGGCTGGAGATCGAGTCGCCCAAGGCAGGGCACAAGATCCTGCTCGACCCGCTCGAGCTCGAGGCCCTGAGCTGGCAGGAGCCGGGGCTGTTCTCGAAGTGGCTCGAGACGCCCTTCGGTCCCGAGAACCACGAGCACTGAGGGACCATGACATGAGGGTGAGCGTGCTCACGGATGATGCACGGCTGCTCCGGCCTGCGCCCGGACGGGAGGATCTCGACGGCTACCGTGCCGCGGGCGGCTACGGTCCCGGGGCGGCCGCCGACGACCTGCTCGCCGCGGTCGACGCTGCGGGCCTGCGCGGCCGTGGCGGTGGAGGCTTCCCGGTGGCGCGCAAGTGGGACGGTGTGCGCGCCTCCGACGGCCCGCGCTATGTGGTGGCCAACGGTGCCGAGAGCGAACCCGCCTCGCTGAAGGACCGCTACCTCCTGCGCCACCGGCCGCATCTCGTGCTTGACGGCCTCGAGCGCTGCGCGCTGGCGGTCGGCGCCGAGCAGGCTTGGGTCTACACGGCAGACGACGCGACCTCCGACAGCGTCGGCAAGGCGCTGCGCGAGCGCCCCGGCGCGGCGGCGGTGATCGTGCACCAGACGGCGCACACCTACGTGGCCGGTGAGGAGACTGCCGCGGTGCGGTCGATCGACGGCGGCGACGCGCTCCCTACGGCCAAGCCCCCGCGGCCGTTCGAGCGCGGCGTCAGCGACCGGCCGACCCTGGTCCAGAACGTCGAGACGCTGGCGCACGTCGCCTTCATCGCTGCCCACGGCCCGGAGGCCTTCCGGCAGGCCGGCACCGCCGCGATGCCCGGCACGCTGCTGGTCACGCTGTCGGCGCCCGGGTCGCCGCCGGCGCTCTTCGAGGTCGAGGGCGGCACGACGATCGATCGCGTGCTCGAGGCCGCCCAGCTCGGGTGGGATCCCGCGGGCTTCCTGATGGGCGGGTTCGCGGGCGGGCTGCTGCGGAGCGAGGGCCGAGGGCTGCCGCTGTCCTACGAGGAGCTCGGCGCTGCCGGGACGCTGCTTGGCTGCGCCGCGATCGTCGCGCTGCCGGAGGGCGAGTGCCCGGTCGGCGTGGCCGCGGAGATCCTCGGCTACTTCGCGGCCGAGACGGCGCGGCAGTGCGGCTCGTGCATCCGCGGCACGCAGGCGATGCGCGACGTGATGCTTCAGCTGGGCGCGGGGCGCGCGTCGCACGATGCCGTCGAGAAGCTCGAGCGTTGGGGCACCACGCTGCGTGGTCGTGGCGCCTGCGGCCTCCTCGATGCCGCCGCCCATATGGCCGCCAGCGTGCTGCGGGAGTTTCCGGCCGAGATGCGCGCCCACCTCGACGGGGTGTGTGAGACCTGCGCGAACGCGTCGCCCGGTGCGACCGCGGAGCGCTTTGCCATCGAGAGGAAGGAAGCCGCATGCGAGTGACCGTGGACCCCACCAAGTGCGAGGGCTTTGGCATCTGCGCCGGGCTCGCGCCCCAGATCTTCGAGCTCGACGAGTGGGGGTACGCGGCCGTCACGGGTGGCAGCGAGATCCCGGCGGAGCTGGAAGCCGGGGTCCGCAGGGCCGCGGGCGCGTGCTCGGTCGGCGCCATCAGCGTCCAGGACTGAGCGGCTCGGGAGGGGCGCGGCGTGGCCCGGATCGGCGGCCGTCCCTCACCGCGTTGCTCGCGATCCTTTCGGCCATCGTCTTCCTCGACGCGCTGTTCTCCGCCGTCGTCGCGCCGTTGCTGCCGCACTACGTCCGCACGTTCGGCCTGTCCAAGCTCGAAGCCGGCGCGCTGAACGCCGCGTTCCCGGCGGGGCTCCTCCTCGCCTCGCTGCCCGCGGGCGTGCTGGTGGCGCGCCACGGGTCGCGCCGGGCGATGACCAGCGGCCTCGGCCTGCTCGTCGTCGCCACGTTCGCGTTCGTCGCCGCCCGCCGCGGGGTCGTCCTGGACGGCGCCCGTTTCGTGCAGGGCATGGGCAGCGCGCTCATCTGGACCGCCGTGCTGTCGTGGGTCGCCACGGCGGCGTCCGACGGCCGGCGCGGCGCGGCCCTCGGACTGGTCGTGGGCGCGGGGAGCGCCGGGACCGCATTCGGGCCCGCCGTCGGCGCGCTCGCGCACTCGACCTCGCCCGGGCTGGTCTTCAGCGCGATCCCGCTGCTCGCCAGTGTGCTCGCGGTGATGGCGTTCAGGCTGCGGAGGCGAGGGGACGGCCCGGACGGCGCTCCGGACGACGCGGAGCCCGCGCCGCGGACGCCGCGGCGCTTCGGCGGCCTGGTCGTCGAGGGGTCGCTGGTGCTGCTGCCGTCGATGGCGCTCGGCCTCGTGACGCTGCTCGGGGCGTTGCGCCTGGACGCCGCCGGCGCCAGCAGTGGCCTCATCGCGCTCACGTTCGTGGCGGCCTCCTGTCTGGAGTGCTTCGCCAGCCCGCTGGCGGGACGCCTCGGGGACCGGCGCGGCCCGCTGGTGCCGCTGCGGCTGGCCCTCGCCGGCTCGGTCCCCGTGGTCCTCCTCGTCGGCGCTGCCGGCTCTATTGCGGTGCTCGCCGCGGCGATCGTCGCCACGGCTCTGGTGGTTGGGATGGCGTGGGGGCCGGGCGCAACCGTGCTGTCGGCGGCGGCGCAGGGCGCAGGCTTCACGCAGGGCGCCGCGATGTCGGTCTTCAACGTCGGCTGGGCCGGCGGGCAGGTCGCCGGAGCGCTGCTCGGCGGGGCGCTGGCGTCGAGCGACCTCATGGCCGGTGGCATCTACGCGCTGCTCGCGACGGCGATGTTCGTCCATCTCAGGTCACGCCGAGCGGCACCGTTGTGAGCGCATGGCGACCTTGCGCCATATGACGAGGACGGTTCGGCCGGCGACGCTCCCGTCAGCACCCGTGGTGGCGCCCGGGAACTCAAGTTCGAGGAGTACGCTGAGGTCCGGAGGACTGCGCGATGTCGCCCCGTCCAAACCTGGCGCAGCGAGCCGCAAGGTGGAGTGCCGAGCACCGGCGCGTGGCGATCTTCGGCTGGCTGGCCCTCGTGGTCGCCAGCGTCCTGATCGGCGG
>JAODAU010000362.1 GCA_025463615.1 Microbacteriaceae bacterium
CCATCAACGTGCTCGCGCCGTACATCCTCACGGCCACGATCGAGCGGCCCGCGCGCCTCGTCTACCTGAGCAGCAGCAGCCACCTGGGCGGCAACGCCGAGGTGCACGACCTGGACTGGGTCGAGCGCCGGTGGAACGGGTCACAGGCCTACGGCGACAGCAAGCTCTTCGACGCGGCGCTCGCCTTCGCCGTCGCACGCCGCTGGCCCGACGTGCTCAGCAACGCCGTCGAGCCGGGCTGGGTGCCCACGAAGATGGGCGGGCGCGGTGCCCCGGACGACCTCGCCCTCGGGCACGTGACGCAGGCGTGGCTCGCGACGAGCGCCGACCCGGCCGCGCTTGTGAGCGGTCGCTACTTCTACCACCGGCGCGAGCAGGATCCGCTGCCCGCCACCCGCTCCGTCGCCTTCCAGGATGCCCTGCTCGCCGAACTCGAGCGGCTCACCGGGGTGCGGCTGCCCTAGGCCTCCCGCGCCGCCCGGGGGTCGATCACCGGGTCGGGTGCGCGGTTGGATCGGGCGTGCGGGAACGCGCGGGCCAGGCGCGCGAGGGTGCCGGAGTGCGCGGCATCCGAGGCCGAGCGCTTCTCGTTGCGGGTCTCGTAGCGCTGCTCGGCGGTCTGTTCGATCTTCGCGTGCTCCTCGTCGAGCGTGCCCTTGACCTCGTCGAGCACGGGCCGCACCTTGGCCAGCGAGCGGATCGAGTTGGCGGCATCCACCGCCAGGATGCCGAGCAGGGACCACGCGATCGCGATCGCCGCCGTCTGCGGCAGCGACCCCAGCAGCATCTTCGCCACCGGGTGGATCACGTAGAGCAGCAGCAGCCCGAGCCCGCCGAACGCGAGCGAGTTCTGCAGGCAGATGCGGCCCTGGAGGTTGAAGGGGCGGTTGCTGTAGTCCCAGAGCTTGATGTGGAACAGCTTGTCGAGCACGAGGTGGGTGAAGAACTCGAGCGCGCTCGTGATCACCACGCTGGCGAGGAAGACGAGGAAGGGGTTGTTCACGTAGGGGTACACGAGCAGGAGCAACAGGATGGCGCCGAACCCGTAGATCGGCAGGAACGGCCCGGTCAGGAACCCGCGGTTCTGCAGGTGCCGCGTGGTGGCGAACACGTACAGCACCTCGGCGATCCACCCCAGGAAGGAGTAGAGCGCGAGGTAGAGCAGGAACAGGCTGAACGCGTACATGGGCACTCCGGATCAGGCCGACGGCGGGCGGTACGCGCCCAAGCTAGCATTCGCCGGCGACTTCGTCCCGGCCCGAATCGACCGATTGCTTGCGCGCTGAAAGGAATGGGGTACACAGTGTAGGGAGACAACAGACAGTGGGTGGCTGTGTGATCAGGGTCGGGCGAGACGGGCGCGCGCCGATGTCGCGGCGCGCCCGCAACCTGCTCGCGGCGGGGACCGCAGCCGTGCTGGTCGCGGCATCCGCCCTCGTCGGCGCCGTGCCGGCGTTCGCCGCCCCCACCCTCGGCCTCTCGAAGACCGCCTCGGTGGCGCAGGTGCAGCCGGGCGGCAGCTACACGTACACGATGCTCGCGCAGTGCTCCGGCCTGACCGACGCCTGCATCAACGCGACCCTCACTGACACCGTGCCGGCCGACGTGGATGTCACGACCCTGCCCACGAGCAACACGACCCGCACGGTCACGTACAACGCCACGACCCGGCTGCTCACCGTCGCCTTCATCTCGCCGCTGCCGCCGCCGAGCCCCGCCGGCTCGGTCGGCCTCACCGCGGGCTCGTCGCAGAACATCGTCCTCGGCGTGCAGCTGCCCGCCGCGAGCCAGATCGCGGATGGCGCGACCATCAGCAACACGGCGAGCTTCACCGCCACCGGCGCGACGCCCGTCGCCGACACCGCGGACGTGACCGCAGTCGTGCCCCGCGTGGTCACGCCGGTCGCGACGAAGGCGTGGAGCGACGGCAGCGCGATCGCCGGGTCGGGCGCCGCGAGCGCGATCACGCTCGGGGTGCGCAACGCGTCGTCATCCAGCGCCCAGGTGAGCCAGCTGGTCGTGGACGACACGGTTCCCGCGGTCTTCGACCGGTTCGATGTGACCGGCATCGGCCCGGTGACGTTCCCCACCGGCGCGGATCGGGTCACGGTGCTCGCCTGCACCGTCGTGCTGAGCGCCTGCACGGACGCCGACTTCACCGCGAGCGCGCCGCAGGCCGGCCCCACGCTGAGCCTGCCCGTGCCCGCCGGGGACGTGACGGCCCTGCGGTTCGCCTTCACGTCATCCGCCGGCACGGTGCTGCCGTCGGGCGGCGCGGCCGGGTCGGTGGATGTCGCCATCACCCTGCGCTCGACGCTCCGCAGCACCGGCGCCCAGTACAGTCCCACCACGCGGGACGACGTGCAGAACTGCACCACCCCGTCGGCCGTCGACCCGGTCGCCGGCACCGTCGCCGGCGCGCAGGCGTGCGCCACGTTCTCGGTGCAGCCGGCGCAGGCGACCATCGCCATGGGCAAGACCTTCTTCTCGGACACCAACGGCGACTACACGGCGGACGGCAACGCCGTGCTCGACCAGAACTCGCTCGTCTCGGCGCTCGTGACCTCGCGCAACACATCGCCGTTCGCCGTGTCGACGATGACGATCACCGAGCCCAGCGCGACGGCGCCGAACGAGTTCGCGAAGCTGGACGTCAGCCAGCTGCGCATCGTCTTCCCGGCCGGGGCGACCGACGCGACCCTGGTGATCGACTGTGGCGCGGGCGACGTGCGAACGCTGTCGTTCACCGCGCCGCCCACCACCGTGAACCAGCCGGTGCCCTGCGACAGCGGACGCGCGGCTGGCGTCACGGCAACGTTCACCGGCGCGATCGCGCAGAACGCGGTCGCCACGCTGGGCCTGCAGGGGCGGCTGAACGCGCTGGTGACCTCCGACGACCTCTCCACCGGAGGGTCGCCGGGCGTCTCCAACTGCGCCGACGGCACCGCGACCAGCTCGCTCACCGGCGTCGGCTCCGCCGCGGCGAACGCCTGCGCGTCCGTCACCGTGCTGCCCGCGTTCGCGCAGGTCAACGGCGTGAAGCGCGCGCAGCTGCCGACGATCCTGCCCGACCTCCCGCGGCGCTTCGACCTGAGCTTCACCAACAACGGCACGATCGCCGCGACGGGCGTCGTGCTCGCCGACCCCGCCGACCCGACCGCGACCCCCAACGCCTTCACCTCGCTGCAGTTGCAGTCGCTCACCCTGCCGGGCACGCCCGGCGCGGTGGCCGAGCTCTACGACCCGAATGTCGGCGCCTACGTGCCGTACGACACCGCCATCCTGGCGCGGGCGACCGGATTCCGCGTCACCCTGGCCGGCCCGCTCGCCCCTGGCGCGACCTACGCGCTCAGCGCGCAGATGCTGCTGAGGCCCGGGGTGCCGGTCAACACGCAGATCCAGAACTGCGCGGCGATCTCCACCGCGACCCAGCCGTCGACCCCGTTCTGCGCACCGCTCATCACCGTGCTGCCGCAGTCGGCCGGCGCCTCGGTGCAGAAGAGCATCAGCCCCGCGACATCCGTGCGCCCGGAGCCCGGCCTGCCCGGCCAGCCGGTGCAGGTGAAGTTCGCGGCGCAGAACACCGGCACGCTGTGGCTCAAGCGGCTGCAGGTGCTCGACAACGACACCGCCTTCTTCGACGCCGTGGACGTGACCGGAACGGTGCGCGTGAACTTCCCGCCCGCCGCGAACCGGGTCGAGGTGGATGTGTGCACCGGCGCCTGCGGCCCCACCGACTGGCTGAACGGGCCGGTCTCCGCGAGCCAGAGCCCGCCCCTCAACGCGGGGGTCGTGCTCTCCCAGGTGCGCGGATTCCGCGTGACGTTCACCGTCAACGACAACAGCTTCACGATCCGCCCCGGCACCAACTTCCCCACGACCGGGCTCTGCACGGGAGCGAGCGTCTGCATCGGCGTCACCCCGCGCGCGACCCTGCACTCCTCGGCGACGACCCCCGTGCCCACCGTGCTCAGCGACACCGCGTCGGGAGGCTACGAGACCACGCAGCAGAACGGTGCGCTCGCCCCCATCCCGAACTCCTCGGCCACGCACACCCTCACCGCGGGCACCGCGTCGCTCGGGTTCACCAAGACGACGAGCAACCCGACCGCCGGGCCCGGCGAGGTCATCCCGTTCACGCTGACGGCGACGAACGCGGGAACCGGACCCATCCCCGACCTCGTGATCGTGGATCCGCTGCCCGCCCAACTCACCTTCAGCCCCGGCAACCCCGCCGCGCCGTACACGATCGTCTACACGCTGCCGAGCGGGGCCACGCAGCCCGCCACGGTCGACTTCACCCCCATCTCCGACACGAACGGCACCGTGACCTCGCTGCACTGGCAGTTCCCGGGCTGGAGCATGGTGCCCGGCGCGCGCGTGGCGATCACGATCGAGACCACCCTCGCGCCCGGCGTCGTGGCCGGCCAGGTGGTCGAGGATCGCGCGGGCGACAGCACCTCGCGCACCGACGCCACCTGCGCCCCCGGTGGCCAGCGCCCGGGCACGGCGGTGAACGATCCCGCGTACGGGTCCGGCACCTACTGCACCTCCGGCGCCACGGTGCAGACCACGGCGGGCAACGCGTTCCAGACCGAGAAGTGGGTCTCCGGCGACCCGACGCTCGGCTGGCTCAACAGCGTCTCGGGCGAACTGCTGCCCGCGGGCGACGCATCCTGCCCGCGGCTGACGGTGGGCGGCGAGCAGTTCACGCGGTACCCGTGCGTCGCCCGCGTGACGCCCGGGCAAGGCTTCGACTTCTACCTCCGGCTCACCAACGCGGGCACGAACCCGGCGACGCAGGTGCGACTCGTCGACGTGCTGCCCGCCCTCGGCGACACCGGTGTGCTGCTCACCGGCGACCAGCGCGGCACGCAGTGGGAGGCCCCGCCCACCCTGCTCACCCCGGTCACGCTGACCGGGCCGGGCACCCTCACGGCGTCGTACACGGCGGCGAACCCGGCCTGCACCACCGACCTGAACCGCGCGCCGGTGCCGTGCGCACCATCCGACTGGGCTCTCGGGTACTCGCCCACGGCGGCCGCGTTCCGCGCGTTCGTCGACTTCCCCACGCCGCTCGCGCCCGGCGGCAGCTCGGCGCTGCGGTTCAGGATGGCGGCCCCGCCGGTCGAGCCGAACGCCAGCCAGAACGAGGTCGCCTGGAACTCGTTCGCACACACCGAGTTCTTCAACCAGGGCGGCACCATCGTGCAGCTGCCCCCGACCGAGCCGATCAAGACCGGCGTCGCCCTCGTCTATGGCTCGCTCGACATCACCAAGCGCGTCGTGGGGTCCGGGTCCGGGCCGTTCGACATCCAGTACTCGTGCTCGGTCACGCCCGAGGGCGGGTCGCCGGTCGTGGTGGCGTCGGGCACGGAATCCGTCGCGGCCGGCCAGACCGCGACCGTGGCGAACATCCCGTCCCGCGCCAGCTGCGACGTCTGGGAGCCGAGCCCGCCCGGCTTCGCCAGCAGCGCGCCCGACCAGGCGCACGCCGTGCACGTGACCATTCCGGTCTCCGACGCGACCGAGGTGAGCGTGGATGCCGTGGTCACCAACACCGAGGACCCCGCGCTGGCCGCGCTGGCCTTCACCGGCGCGAGCGGGCTCGGGGCCGGCATCCTCGGCGGGCTGCTGGCCGCGGCCGGGCTCGCGCTCCTGGCGCTGCGACGCCGGCGGGCGGTCGGCTGAGCGATCGGCAATAGTGTGGTGACCATGGCGACACCGCGCACGATCGGCATCCTCGGGGCCGGCAAGGTCGGCACCGTGCTCGCGCGGCTCGCCGCGGCCGCCGGGTACCGCGTTCTCGTGGCCGGGTCGGGCGATCCCGCGAAGATCGCGCTCACGGTGGAGGTGCTGAGCCCCGGCGCGGTGGCGGTGACCGCGGCGGAGGCGATCGAGGCCGCGGATGTCGTCATCCTGGCCCTCCCCCTCGGCAAGTACCGCACCATCCCCGCCGACCTGCTGCGCGGCAAGCTGGTGATCGACGCGACCAACTACTGGTGGGAGATCGACGGGTTCCGCGACGACCTCACCGACCCGCGCACGTCGTCGAGCGAGATCCTGCAGGCCTACCTGCCCGGCGCGCGCCTGGTGAAGGCGTTCAATCACCTCGGCTACCACGACATCGACGCCGAGGCGCGTCCGGCGGGCACGCCCGGCCGGCGTGCGATCGCGATCGCCGGGGACGACCCAGCGGATGTCGCGGAGGTCGCCTCCATCGTCGACGCGCTCGGGTTCGACCCGGTGATCGCCGGGCCGCTCGCCGAGGGCGTGCGCATGGAGCCCGGCACGGAGCTGTTCGGCGCCAACCCGGACGCCGCCGAGGTGCGCGCCATGCTCGAGCGCTTCCCGACCTCGGCGCGCGGGCAGGTCGTGGCGCGGGCGCGCGCATGAACGCTGCGGTGCGCCCGGCGTCGCGCATTTTCACGATCCTGGATGTCGCGGGCACGGTGCTGTTCGCCGCCGAGGGCGCGCGCGCCGGCATCCTCGCCCACCTCGACCTGTTCGGCGTGCTCGTCGTCGCGTTCTCGACCGCGCTCGTCGGCGGGGTCATCCGCGACCTGCTGCTCGGGGACACGCCTCCCGCCGCGTTCCGTTCGCCGCTGCGGATCGTGGCCGCGCTGCTCGGCGGCGGAATCACCTTCGCGGCGTTCGCGCTCATCGGCCCCGGCTTCGGCCCGGTCGTCGACGTGATCGACGCCGCCGCACTGGGCCTGTTCGCGGTGAGCGGCGCCGAGAAAGCGTGGGAGTTCAGGGCGAACGGCTGGACCGTCGTGTTCCTCGGCACGATCACGGCGGTGGGCGGCGGGGTCGTTCGCGACGTGCTGCTGATCCGCATCCCGTTCGTGCTCACGCAGAGCGTCTACGCGACGGCCGCGCTCGCGGGCGCGCTGGTGTACTACCTGTGCCGCCGTTTCGGCCTGGCGAACGGCTGGGCGCTCGCGCTCGGCTTCGTCGTCGCGTTCGCGCTGAGGCTGCTCGCGCTGCTGCTGAACCTGTCGCTGCCGGTGGTGCAGCTGTAGCGTTCCCTACGCGCGCCACTCCCGCGCCAGCACCGACCAGACCTGCGTGTCGTGGAACACGTCGCCGATGCGCCAGGACTCGCGCAGCGTGCCCTCGAGGGTCATGCCGAGCCGGGCGGCCACGGCGGCGCTGCGCACGTTGTCGGCGCGGCAGCGCCACTCGGCGCGGTGGATGCCGCGCACGACGAACGCCCAGTCCAGCAGCGCGCGGCAGGCGGGGGTGATGAGGCCGCGACCCTCCGCGGACGGCTCGAGCCAGCATCCGACCTCGCAGGTGCCGGATGCCGCGTCGAAGCTCACGAACATCACCCCGCCGACCAGGACCCCGGCATCCCAGATCCCGAAGATGCGGGCCCCGTCACGGGCCGTGTGCTCGGCGTAGCGCGCGAGCGTCGACCGCGCCCCGGCGAGGCTGTCCGTGACGAAGGTCGCCCCCACCCAGGGCCGGATGTGCTCGCGCGCCCGATCCATGTGCGCCGCGAACTCGGCCGCGTGCCACACCTCGAGCGGCCGCAGCTCGGCGGTCGGGGAGAGCGCGACGGCGAACATCGCCCCAGCATCTCACGCGGCCACGCCCTGCCCACGTGCCAAATGCAGGCAACGCGGGCGCGTCCGCGCGTGATTCCGGCATCCGTCCGCGCCCGCAAGCGCTTACTACCTGCATTTGGTACGGGTCTAGGCCCGTGGCCTGATGACGCGGGGTCGGGTGACTCTCTAGGCTCTACGGGTGCTCACCGTCGAGGATCCGCTGCCGCATCGGCCGCGGCGGGTGCTCGTCGCCGGGGTGTCCGGGGTCGGCAAGACGACGCTCGCGAACCGGATCGCGCTCGTCACAGGCGGTCGCCGCACCGAGATCGACTCGCTCTACCACGGCCCGGGATGGACGCAGCGAGCCGAGTTCCTCAACGACGTACGCGCCGCGATCACGGGCGACGCGTGGACGATCGAGTGGCAGTACACGGTCGCACAGCCGCTGCTCGGCGCCGCCGCCGACCTGCTGGTGTGGCTGGACCTGCCGTATTTTCGCGTGACGATGCCCAGCGTCATCCGCCGCACCGTGAGGCGTTCGCGCCTGCGCGAGGAGCTGTGGAACGGAAACGTCGAGCCGCCGCTGCGAACGATCCTCCACGATCGGGATCACATCGTGCGCTGGTCGATCCGCACGCGTCACCAGAGCCGCGAGCGGGTCGCCGAGCTCGAGCGCGACCGGCCCGAACTCACCATAGTTCGACTCCGCTCCCGCGCCGAGATCGAACGCTGGCTCGCCGGGCCCCTGGCCCACGCCGTCGCCTGACAGCCGCTCCATCCCGCACGAAATGAAGGCCGGCGCGTGACTGGTGGGGCGGATGTCGCCGAATACACGACATCCGTCACATCCGGCCCTTCATTTCGCGCACTCACGCCGTCGCCACGCCCGCGATGTGGGTGTTGAACGGGAGGAACGGGCTGCGGATGCGGTAGCGCTCCACCTCCACGCTCGCGAAACCGGCCGCGCGCACCGCCCCCTCGAGGTCGCGTTCGCAGGAGCAGCCCTCGAAGGTCCAGGCCCAGGGGCGGCGCAGCATCCGCTGCGCGGCGCGGGTGGCGGTGCCGTGCTCGGCGACCACGTGCTCCACGAAGCAGAAGGTGCCGCCCGGGCGCAGGATGCGTCGGATCTCGGCCAGCACGGCATCCGGATCGTTCACCGAGCACAGCACCAGCGACGAGATCACCGTGTCCACGCTGTGGTCGGGCATGCCCGTGCGCTCGGCGCTGGTCTCGCGCAGCACCAGCCGCACGCGCGCCTCGTGCGCCGCCGCGCGCAGCCGTGCGTGCATGTAGCGGTTCGGTTCGAGCGCGATCAGGGTCGCGCCCTCGGGGAGGTACGGGAGGTTCGCGCCGACGCCCGATCCGATCTCCACGACCTCGTTGGGCAGGTTCGCGAACACCCGCTGTTTGTGCGGGCGGAGGTTGCGTTCGAGGTACGGGCCCATCGCGCCGAAGAATGCGGCGTTGAATGGGCCGCGGCGGCTGTGCAGTTCGAAGCCGGTGTCGTGTGTCAGTGTCTTTTCCATCACCCCAGACTCGGCGGCCACGCTCGCCGTGTCAGGGGTGGAAGTACCCTACTTCGCCGAATTGGAGCTCGAATACCACGCGGCGATCTGGGCCCGTGAACGCACCCCGAGCCGCGTGCGAATGCGTTCGACGTGCCCCTCGGCCGACCTCTCCTCGATGCCGAGTCGCTCTGCGATCTCGCGGTTCGTGAGCCCGTCGCTCACCAGCGCCGCCACCTCGGTCTGCCGCGTGGTCAGGCCGAGCGGCGCCGTTCGCAGCGCGCGCAGCCCGAGAAAACGGCGGATGACGGCGACCAGCGCGTTCGCATCCCCCGCGTACGGCAGGTGCGAACGGCCCGGCAGCACGATGAGCTCCGCGCCCGCGATCCCCGCCGCCAGCGCGCGTGCCTGCTCCACGGGTGCGGCCCGATCCTTCTCGCGGTGAACGACGAGCGTGGGGGCGCGAACGTCACCCAGCAGCCCGCTGACGTCGAGCTCGTAGCTCAGCGCGAGCAGCGCGCGGGCCGTCGCGGCGGTCGAGCTGGCGCGCTGGTAGCGCGCGAACGTCGCGCGCGAGGCGGCGGGCGCATCCGGCGCGAAGATGTCGGTGAGCACGTCCGACCCGAGGCCCCAGTGCGACTCGATCAGCCCGAGCACGTGCGGGCGCGCCGTCGGCGGCGAGACCTCCGCGCCGCGCGCCCAGCCCCCGTAGAGCACCAGCCGGCGAACGGACTCCGGATGCCGCGCCGCCCACGCCACCGCCACCAGCGCCCCCATCGACGTGCCCACCAGGTCGAACGGTTCGCCGTCGAGGGTCGCGATCACCGCGGCGAGCTGGTCCAGCTCGCGCTCCAGTGAGGGCGCACCCGCCAACGGCGACGACAGCCCGCAGCCGGCGCGGTCGTAGCGGATGAGC
>JAODAU010000401.1 GCA_025463615.1 Microbacteriaceae bacterium
CAGGCGAGCACGTGCGGGCTGGATGCCGGGAAGTCGGCGTGGTCACGCCCGTCACTCGCCCCGTCGCTGCTGCCGTTGTCGCCCGCGGCGGCGGTGACGGTGATGCCGAGCGCCGCGGCATCCACGAACGCGTCGTCGAGGGCGGTGCGGGCCTGCGCCGTCCAGGCGTCCTCGCTCTGGCCCCAGCTGATGCTGATGGCGGTGGGTGTGACGGCGGCGTGGGCGGCCTCGCTCACGGCATCCACGAACCCGGCGTCGGTGTTGGGCGCGAAGTAGACGACGATGTCGGCCCCGGGCGCGAGCGCCCCGGCCACCTCGATGTCGAGCAGCACCTCGCCGTCCGCGCCGTTCGGGTCTTTGCCGGGCTGGTTCTGCGCCCCGTCCACGCCGACCGCCGTCACCTTCGGGCCCGTGATGCCGAGCCCCGAGAAATAGGTGTCGAGCTCCTTCTGCGCGAAGCCGCCGCCCAGCTCGATGATCGCGATGGTCTGGCCGGTGCCGTCCGCATCCCTGGGGAAGCCGTAGATCGTGCCCAGCTCCGGCGGCGTGTAGCTCACCGTGACGGCGTGGGCCTCCGCCACGCGGAACTCGGCGCGCGCCTGCGGACGGTCGTCGAGCCCGAGCACCGCCGTGACCACGCCGTCGAGAGCCTTCGGCACCATGAGCTGCCCCGTGCGCTGGCGGTGCTCCACCTCGCCGCCGCCCGCGGCCCGGCTCTTCACGGCCTGGAGCTGGGTGCCGAACACGCCGCTCATCTCGGCGACGGTGCCGCTGAGGCGGATGCGCCGCGACGCGAGATCGGTCGAGATGACGGTGAGACCAGCATCCGCGAAGGTGGTGGCGGCCAGCTCGGCGTCGGCCGGGTCCGCGCCGAGTTGGGCCGCGAGCTCCTCCGGGCTGATCGCCGCGCCGGAGAGCACCTCCTCGGGCTCGGCGCCGGGCCGCCGCCGCAGCACGACGGTCGCCTGGATCTCGCTCGAGTCGTGCAGGGGTGCTGAGGCCGGGGTGATCCCCTCGGCGGCGGGTCGTTCGCTTCCGGGCAGTGGGATGAGTTCCATGGCTTCAATGCAACCCCGTGCCACCGACGGCCACAACCCGCGCCGCGCCCCAATGCCCCGCCCCAATGAGAGTGCTCACAGCATGCCGGGGCGCTCGCGCCCGGGCGTGGGATCATTCAGGGGTGAAGATCCTCATCGTCGAAGACGACCCAGAGATGGGCAGGCTCATCGACCGCGGGCTGGCGGCGGAAGGCTACGAGACCCAGGTCGTGACCAGCGGCGTCGACGCGCTCATCGCGCTCGCGGGCTCTGATTTCTCGCTGGCCGCCGTTGACGTGATGCTGCCCGGCATGACCGGCTTCGAGATCGCGCGCCGCGTGCGGGAGTCGGGCAGCTCCATCCCGATCCTGCTCATCACCGCGCGCGACGCGGTCGAGGATCGGGTGTTCGGCCTCGACGCCGGCGCCGACGACTACCTCACCAAGCCCTTCGCCTTCGTGGAGCTGAGCGCCCGCGTGCGTGCGCTGCTGCGCCGCGAGGCGTCCGGCGACAAGCTCACCCTCACGGTCGGCAGGCTCAAGCTCGACTCGCTCGCCCTCACCGCCACGGTCGACGGCCACCCGGTGGCGATGAGCCCCAAGGAGTTCAGCCTGCTGCGCCTGCTCGCCACCGAGGCCGGCTCGCCGGTGAGCCGCCAGCGCATCCTCGAAGACGTCTGGGGCGGCGCCGACAACATCGACCACAACATCGTGGACCAGTACGTGAGCTACCTGCGCCGCAAGATCGACGCGGATGCCGCGGGAGCCCGCATCGCCACCGTGCGCGGCACCGGGTACGTGCTGGAGGTCATCGAGTGAATCGCGTGCGCCGGCTCGGGCTGGGACGACTCAGCATCCGCTGGCGCATCGCGATCGGCACGCTGCTGATCGCGGCGGTGCTCGCCGTGGGCGCGGTGATCGCGTTCCGGGCGCAGGTGACCCGCATCCTGGACACCACGACGACCACGCTGCTGGAGCACGACGCGGAGCCGTTCATCAGCGACATCCAGAACAACCCCGACAACATCGAGTCGCCCGGCCGCGGCCAGCTGGTGGCCGTGGTGAACCCGAACGGCGACGTCGTCGCATCCACCCTTCCCTCCGCGCTCGAGTCGAAGCTCCGCGAGCTGACGGCCCTCGACACCGACACCCACCTCGTGGTCGGCGGCGACGACATCTACCGTGTGCTCAACGAGACGGTGGCGACCAGCGCGGGCGACTGGAACATCGTGGTCGCCCGCAACCAGGATTCCGCGCACCTCACCCTCGACCGGATCACCCAGGCGCTGATCGTGAGCGCGCTGGTGATCGTGCTGGCCCTGGGGGTGGCATCCTGGCTGCTCACGGCCGCCGCCCTGAGACCGGTGACCCGGATGCGGCGACAGGCCGAGGCACTCGCCGCCCAGGGCTCGACCGAGCCGCTGCCCGTCGGCCCCGCGATGGACGAGCTGGCCGGCCTCGCCGCCACCCTCAACGAGTTCATCGCCGTGCAGCGCCAGTCCATCGATCGCGAACGCCAGCTCGTCTCCGACGCGAGTCACGAGCTGCGCACGCCGATCGCCGTGCTGAAGACCCAGCTCGAGCTCGCCCACCTCAGCGCGGGCGACGCGACGGCGCTGGAGGCGGAGATCGTGGCCGCCGAGCGCTCGGTCGACCGGCTCGCGGCGCTGGCGACCGGGCTGCTCGAGCTGTTCCAGATGGAGCAGCCGGTGGTCGGCAGGGAGACCTCCAGCACGTGGGAGTCGCTGTCGGCCGAGCTGGCGGAGGCCGTGGACCGCGCCCGCATCATCGCGGCGCCGAAGGGCGTCACCATCGACTTCGACGTCGACGACGTGCCCAGCGACGACCGCTACCGCCTGCCGCGCGGCAACTTCGAGCGCCTCATCGGCAACCTCGCGGGCAACGCGATCGCCGCGGTGCCCAAGGAGGGCTGGGTGCGGATCGCCCTGCGGCACTCCCCCGTCGGCCTCGTGCTGAGCGTCGTCGACTCCGGCCCCGGCATGCCCGAGGAGTTCATCCCCGTGGCCTTCGACCGGTTCAGCCGGCCGGACGAATCCCGTGCGGCCAACCGCGGCGGGGCCGGCCTCGGCCTGTCGATCGTGCACGCCATCGTCACCGCGGCCGACGGCACCATCACCCTCACCAACGCGAACGGGCTCGGCGTGACCGTCGAGATCCCCGCGATCCCGGCAACCTGAGGGAACTCTCACTCCAGCACCCCCCGCTTTCGAGCGAACGTCAGGCAGCGCCGACCAGCATCGGAAGTGCATGGAGCAGAGGGTGTCGTCGTTCGGGACGGCACCCCGCTACCGGGGATGAGGTGACGAGCGGTGAGTACTTCAACGATCCAGCTCGGCACCGGCGTCACCTCTCCCCGGCAGTTCCGTCGGCCGCTCGGCATCCGGCTGTGGGCCGTGATCCTCGGCGCGTTCGGTGCCGTCATCTCCTTCGCCGGATCGTGGATCCCGTCGTTCTGGGGTGACGAGGCCGCGAGCGTGATGTCGGCCGAGCGCCCGCTCGGTACCCTCTGGCGTGAGCTGGGCCGGGTCGATGCCGTCCACGGCACGTACTACCTCTTCCTGCACTTCTGGATCGGCGCGTTCGGCGCCTCCGAGCTCTCGGTGCGACTGCCCAGCGCCATCGCCGTCGGCGTCGCCGTGGCGGGCGTGGTCGTGCTCGCGAACCTGCTCGTGGGGCGACGGGCCGCGATCCTCTCCGGCATCGTGATGGCGGTGCTGCCCCGCGTGATGCTGATGGGTGCGGAGGGCCGCTCGTACGCGATGAGCGCCGCCGTGGCCGTCTGGCTCACCGTGGTGCTCGTCGTGCTGCTGAGGCGGCGGGAGCCGGCATCCGCCACCTCCCGCGTGCTCCCGTGGGTGGGCTACGGCGCGCTCATGGCATTCTCGGTCTACCTGTTCCTCTACCTGGTGATGCTGGTCGGCATCCACGCCCTCGTCGTGCTGTCGAGCCGGCGGAACAGGATGCTGCTGCGCCGCTGGGCCCTCTCCGCGGCGGTCGCGCTCGTCGCCGCCGCGCCCGTGCTCTACTTCGGGCTGCGCCAGCGCCACCAGATCCACTTCCTCGGAAGCCGCGGCTACGCGACGGCGGGGCACATCCTGGTGACACAGTGGTTCGGCGACTGGTACTTCGCGGTCCCGGCGCTGCTGGTGCTGCTGGCCGGGGTCGTCGTCGTCGTCATGCGGCACCGCGGCAGCGCCGTGCTGCTGCTCGGCTGGCTGCTCGGGCCGACCGCGCTCATCCTGCTCGGCAACGCGTTCGTGTCGCCGATGTACAACGAGCGGTACCTGTCGTTCTGCACGCCGGCCGTGGCGATCGTGATGGGCATCGGGCTGGCGGCGATCTCGCGCAATCCGCTGCGCGCCGCCGCCGTCGCGCTGGTCGTGGTCGCCGCCGTGCCGTCCTGGGTGAGCGAGCGTGCGCCGTACGCCAAGGACCGCTCGATCGTCTTCCCGAACGACTCGGGCAGCGACCTCCGGCAGGCCGCTGCGGTCGTCGGTGCCAACGCGCATCCCGGCGACGGCGTGGTCTTCGACGAGACCGTGCGCCCGTCGCGGCGTCCGCGCCTCGCCATCCACCTGTACCCGCAGGACTTCGCCGGCCTCAGGGACCTCGCGCTGAAGACGCCGTACTACGACACCGCCGGCCTCTGGGACACCGTGAAGCCGATCACTGCGAGCGCCGTCGCCGGCACGAAGAACATCTGGGCGATCGAGTTCATCGGCACGTCCACCCCCGCGGGCGTGCTCCGGCTGGAGCAGCTCGGCTACACCGTCACGCAGGAGCTCCCCGTCTCCCGCACCATCGTCTACGAACTCACGAGGGAGACCCCATGACCGCCAGCACACTCGTCATCATTCCGACCTACAACGAGCGCGAGAACCTGCCGCTCATGGTCGCCCGCGTGCTCAGGAACAACCCCGGCGTGGACATCCTCGTCGTCGACGACAACTCGCCCGACGGCACGGGAGCCGTGGCGTCCGCGCTGGCCTCCGGCCACGACCGCGTGCACGTGCTGCACCGGGCGGGCAAGGAGGGCCTCGGCGCCGCCTACCGCGCCGGCTTCGACTGGGGGCTGGACGCCGGCTTCGAACGCCTCGTGGAGATGGATGCCGACGGCTCGCACCGCCCCGAGGAGCTCCCCCGCCTGCTCGCCGCGCTCGACCGTGCGGATGTCGTGCTCGGCTCGCGCTGGACGCCCGGCGGCGCCGTGGAGAACTGGCCGCTCCGCCGCCGCGTCCTCTCCCGCGGCGGCAGCCTCTACGCGCGCATCGCGCTCGGCCTGCCCGTGCGCGATGTGACCGGCGGCTACCGCGCGTTCACCGCCGACGCCCTGCGCACCATCGGCTACCGCTCGGTGACCAGCCAGGGCTACTGCTTCCAGATAGATATGCTCTGGCGGGCATACAGCGCCGGCCTGCGCGTCTCCGAGGGGCCGATCACGTTCGTCGAGCGCGTGCACGGCGTCTCCAAGATGAACTCCGGCATCGTGCGCGAGGCGATCGGCAGGGTCACGGTGTGGGGGCTGAGGGGGCTGCCGGCGCGGATGCTGGGGCTGCGGCATCCCGCGCCCGTCACCGCCGTCGCGCTGGAGACGGCCCATGTCTCGTAAGCGCGGGGCGCTGGTGCAGCAGGGCCTGAGCTTCCTGCTCGTGGGCGGGGTGGGCTTCGTGGTCGACCTCGTCGTGTTCAACGCGCTGCGCACCACGGTGCTCTCCGGCGACCCGATCGCGGCGAAGGTGATCTCCACGTCGCTGGCCATCGTGGCCAACTGGATCGGCAACCGGTATTGGACCTTCCGCTCGCAGCGCCGCCGCGGCACCCGCGCCGCCGTCGTGCGGGAGGCCGTGGAGTTCGGCCTGGTGAGCGCGGCGGGATCGCTGATCGCGCTCGCCTGCCTCTGGGTCTCGCACTACGAGCTCGGCCTCACCAGCGTGCTGGACGACAACATCGCGACGAACGTGGTGGGCCTGGCGCTCGGCACGGTGTTCCGCTTCGTGCTCTACCGCTTCTGGGTGTTCGGATCGCGCCGCTCCCCCGAGCCCGCGCCGGAGCCGGCCCCGGCGCTCACGGCCGCAGAGCTCTAGACAGCTCCACGACACGCCGCGCGGTGTCGGCGGCGATTGACATACTCGAATGTATGTTCGAATATGGGGAGATGGCCACCGCGACGCTCGACGCACCCCTCGTGCACCCCAGTGAGCCTACGCGCGCCACCGTGGAGCAGCTGCAGGACCGCATCCGCCAGATGCAGGCCACCAAGCTCGACACCCGGGTGATCCCCACCCATCCCGCGATCGCCGGCCTGCTGCCGGGTGGCGGGCTCAAGCAGGGCGCCGCGTACTCGGTCGAGCGGTCGTCCGCGCTGGTGATGGCGCTGCTCGCCGGTCCCTCCGCCGCCGGTTCGTGGTGCGGGGTCGTCGGCGTGCCCGACTTCGGGGTCGAGGCGGCCGCCCAGTTCGGCATCGACCTCGGCAGGCTCGTGCTCGTGCCGCGACCCGGGGACCAGTGGCTGGCGGTGGCGGCGGCGGTGGCCGACGTGCTCGGGGTGGTGGTCATCCGCCCGCCCAAGCGGGCCAGCGACTCGAACGTGGCCCGGCTCACCGCGCGGCTGCGGCAGCGCGGCGCGACCCTCATCGTGATGGGGCCGTGGCCGCAGAGCGAGGCGATGCTCAGCCTCTCGCAGAGCGAGTGGTCGGGCATCGGCGCCGGGCACGGTCACCTCACGGCGCGGCAGGTGACCGTCACGGTGAGCAGCAGGCTCGACTCGCGCCCGCGCAGCACCCGGCTCTGGCTGCCCGACCCCTCCGCGGGGCTCAGCCTGGTCGATTCCCCCGAGGTCGTGCCCCTGCGCCACGAGCTGAGCGCATGACCAGCCCCACCCGCACCATCCTGCTCTGGTGCCCGGACTGGCCGGTCGTGGCGGCGTCGCGCTCCCACGGCATCGACGCGGATGCCCGGCTCGCCCTCATCGACACGGGCGAGGTCTTCGCGTGCTCCGCCGCCGCCCGCCGCGAGGGGGTGCGGCGCGGCCAGCGCGTGCGCGACGCCCAGGCGCGCTGCCCCGACCTGGTGGTGCTGCCCTACGAGCCGGAGCTCGACCTGCGGCTCTTCACCCCGGTGGTGGAGGCCATCGAGGAGACGATGCCCGGCGTGCAGGTGCTGCGGCCCGGCACCTGCGCCGTGCGCGCCCGCGGCCCGGCCAGGTACTACGGCGGCGAGGAGGAGGCGGCGCTCTGGCTGCTCGACGCGATGGACGGCCTCGGGGTGCCCGGGGCGAGGGTCGGCATCGCCGACGGCCCGTTCACCGCGGAGCACGCGGCCCGTGCGCCCGGCGGCGGCCGCATCCGCATCGTGCCCGAGGGCGACTCGGCGGAGTTCCTCGCGCCCATGCCGGTGGGGCTGCTCGGCGACACCGCGCTGGCCGGCCTGCTCAGGAGGCTCGGCATCCGCACCCTGGGCCAGTTCGCCGAGCTGCAGGCCGCGGATGTCGCGGCCCGATTCGGCGAGCCCGGCGCGCACCTGCACGCCCTCGCCGCAGGCCTCGACTCCCGGCCCGTCGTGCCGCGCATCGTGCCGGAGGAGCTCGACCGCATCGTGGCCTTCGAGCCGCCGCTCGACCGCGTGGAGCAGGTGGCCTTCGGGTTCCGCGCCGCGGCCGACACGTTCATCGCCGACCTGCTCAGCGCGCACCTGGTCTGCACGGCGATCCGGGTGGAGATCGACTCGGAGGGCGGCGAGCTCTCGGAGCGCAGCTGGCTGCACCCGCGCTCCTTCACCGCGGCCGACGTGGTCGACCGCATCCGCTGGCAGCTCCAGGGCGGTAGCGCCGGTGACTCGGGGCTCGGATCGGCCGTCACGCAGGTGCGCGTCGTGCCCGAGGCGGTCGACGCGATCTCCCACCACGAGGAGGGGCTCTGGGGCAC
Organism: Microbacteriaceae bacterium; assembly: GCA_025463615.1. The sequence continues at coordinate 7,981 of JAODAU010000401.1, forward strand.
CGGCCTCGACGAGCGCGTGCACCACGGGCTCTCCCGCGTGCAGAGCATGCTCGGACACGGCGGCGTGCTCACCTCCGTCGTGGGCGGGGGCCGCATGGTGCTCGAGCGTCGCGCCCTCATCGCCTGGGGCGACCGCCCCGAGCCCACCCGTTCCCCCGCGCAGCCCTGGCCGGGCGCCCTGCCGCCGCCCACGCCCAGCACCGTGTTCGAGGCGCCCAGCCCCGCGCTGGTGCTCGACTCCGTAGGCACGCCGGTCGACGTGGATGCCCGCGGCATGCTCACCGCCGCCCCTGCCGGCTTCTCCGCCGACGGCGCCACCATCGTGCCGGTCACCGGCTGGGCCGGCCCGTGGCCGATCGCGGTGCGCTGGTGGGATGCCGCGGCGGCACGCGTGGCGAACCGCTTCCAGCTCGTCGACGACCGCGGCACCGCCTGGCTCCTCGTGCTCGAGGACCACGGCTGGTGGATCGAAGCGCGGTACGACTGATGGGCTTTTCTAACCCACCGATCCCGTGGTCGGAGTACGAGCGCAAGCTCTCCGACGTGCGCCGGCCCGGCGGCGCGCCCGTCGGCGCCGACGGCGGCGACAGCCCCGGCTGGTCGCACAAGCGCGAGAAGTACCGCCCGCCCCTCGACGAGGCCGCGCCGGTGCGCAGCACCGTGCCGTATGCCGAGCTGCACGCGCACAGCAGCTTCAGCT
>JAODAU010000422.1 GCA_025463615.1 Microbacteriaceae bacterium
CCGGCGGCCCGTTCCGGGGGCGCAGCCGCGAGTCGCTGCGCAATGTGACGCCGGCCGAGGCGCTCGCCCACCCCACCTGGGACATGGGGCTGGTCGTCACCACCAACTCGTCGACGCAGGTGAACAAGGGGCTCGAGGTGATCGAGGCGCACCTGCTGTTCGGCGTGCCCTACGACGACATCGCGGTCACTGTGCACCCGCAGTCGATCGTGCACTCGATGGTCGAGTTCGTCGACGGATCGACCATCGCGCAGGCGAGCCCGCCCGACATGCGGCTGCCGATCTCGCTCGGGCTGGACTGGCCGAACCGCGTCGCCGGTGTCGGCGTGCCGCTCGACTGGACCGGCGCGAGCCAGTGGACGTTCGAGCCCCTCGACTCCGCGGCGTTCCCGGCGGTCGAGCTGGCGAAGCGCGTCGGCCGCGAAGGCGGCACCTACCCCGCCGTGTTCAACGCCGCGAACGAGCAGGCGGTCGCCGCCTTCCACGGCGGGTCGATCGGGTACCTCGACATCCTGGATGTCGTCGAGCGGGTCGTGGGGGAGCACGTGCCGTTCGGCGGCGCGCTGTCGCTCGAGTCGGTGCTCGAGGCGGAGGACTGGGCGCGCGGCGCCGCCGAGGACGTGATCGCCGACCGCGCGTAACGCGCACTGGGGGTAGGGGTACCCAGCTACTTCCGGGCTGCGCGCCGGTAGCCTGTGCTGGTGGAAACCGTCCTGCTGTACATCCTCGGGGTCGTCGTGCTCGTCATCGGCGTCGCCCTGTCGATCGGTCTGCACGAGGTCGGCCACCTGATCCCCGCCAAGCTCTTCAAGGTGCGGGTCGGCCAGTACATGATCGGCTTCGGGCCCACGGTCTGGTCGAAGAAGATCGGCGAGACGGAGTACGGCGTCAAGGCCATCCCGCTCGGCGGCTACATCTCCATGGCGGGCATGTACCCGCCGGAGAAGGCCGGCGCCAAGCCGCGCAGCGGTTTCTTCCGCACCATGGTGCAGGATGCCCGCTCGGCCAGCCTCGACTCCGTGCCGAAGGGCGCCGAGGACCGCGTCTTCTACAAGCTCCGCCCCTGGAAGCGCATCATCATCATGCTCGGCGGGCCGACGATGAACCTGCTGATCGCGATCGGGGTGTTCGCCATCATCCTGTGCGGCATCGGCAACCCGACCTCGTCGACCACGGTGTCGAGCGTTCCGGTCTGCGTCACGGACGCCACGTCGCAGTCGACCAAGTGCGCGCCCGACGACCCCAAGTCGCCGGCCGAGCTCGCCGGCCTCAGGTCCGGCGACACCGTGCTGTCGATCGACGGTCGCGCCATCACGACCTGGGCGCAGGAGAGCGCAGCGATCCAGTCGCTCTCGGGCAAGACCGTGCCGATCGTGATCGACCGCGACGGCAAGCGCATCACCCTCACGGCGACGCCCACGCCGAACAAGAACTACGTGCTGGACAAGAACGGCAACAAGGTGCTGGATGCCCAGGGCAAGGCGGTCGTCAAGGAGGTCGGCTACCTCGGCATCCTGCCGGCCACCAAGTACGTGCCGCAGTCGCCGTCGACGGTGCTCCCGGCAGTCTTCACCACCGTCGGGGCTGACTTCACGATCATCGCCACCCTGCCGCAGCGCCTCGTGCAGGTCGGCCAGGCGGCGTTCGGCACCCAGGCGCGCGACCCGAACGGGCCCATCGGCGTCGTCGGCGTCGGCCGCCTGGCCGGCGAGGCCGCCACGCTCGACCAGCCGCTGGTCGACCGGCTCGCGTTGCTGCTCAGCATCATCGCCTCGCTCAACCTCGCGCTCTTCGCCTTCAACCTGATTCCGCTGCTGCCGCTCGACGGCGGCCACGTGATCGGGGCGGTGTGGGAGGGCATCCGGCGCACGTTCGCCAAGATCTTCAAGCGCCGCGACCCGGGGCCGGTGGACATCGCCAAGCTGGTGCCGCTCACGTTCGCCGTCGTGATCGTGCTCGGCGCGATGAGCCTGCTGCTCGTCTACGCAGACATCGTCAAGCCCATAACCTTGCAGTGAACACCCAGACAACCCAGCCGGTGTTTACCGCGCGAAAGTAGACTGGGGTCGTGCCAGCAATCAACCTCGGAATGCCCAAGGCCCCCGAAACCCTCGCCCCGCGCCGCAAGACCCGCCAGATCCACGTGGGCAAGGTCGGGGTCGGCAGCGACTACCGCGTGAGCGTGCAGTCGATGACCACCACGCAGACCACGAACATCAACGCGACGCTGCAGCAGATCGCCGAGCTCACCGCGTCCGGGTGCGACATCGTGCGCGTGGCCGTGCCGCACCAGGACGACGCCGACGCCCTCAAGATCATCGCGGCCAAGAGCCAGATCCCGGTGATCGCAGACATCCACTTCCAGCCGCGGTACGTGTTCGCGGCCATCGACGCCGGGGTCGGTGCTGTGCGCGTGAACCCGGGCAACATCCGCAAGTTCGACGACCAGGTCGCCGAGATCGCCAAGGCCGCGAAGGGTGCCGGCGTCAGCATCCGCATCGGCGTCAACGCCGGCTCGCTCGAGCCGAACATCCTGCAGAAGTACGGCAAGGCCACCCCGGAGGCGCTCGTCGAGAGCGCCGTGTGGGAGGCGTCGCTGTTCGAGGAGCACGACTTCCACGACTTCAAGATCTCGGTCAAGCACAACGACCCGGTGACCATGGTGAAGGCCTACCGCCTGCTCGCCGAGCGCGGCGACTGGCCGCTGCACCTCGGCGTGACCGAGGCCGGCCCCGAGTTTCAGGGCACGATCAAGTCGGCGACGGCGTTCGGCATCCTGCTCAGCGAGGGCATCGGCGACACCATCCGCGTCTCGCTCTCCGCGCCGCCGGCGCAGGAGGTCAAGGTCGGGCTGCAGATCCTGCAGTCGCTGGGCCTGCGCGAGAAGAAGCTCGAGATCGTCTCCTGCCCCAGCTGCGGGCGGGCCCAGGTGGATGTCTACCAGCTCGCCAACGACGTCACCGCGGGCCTCGAGAAGATGACGGTGCCGCTGCGCGTCGCCGTCATGGGCTGCGTCGTCAACGGACCGGGGGAGGCCCGCGAGGCGGACCTCGGCGTCGCGAGCGGCAACGGCCGCGGGCAGATCTTCGTCAAGGGCGAGGTCATCAAGACGGTGCCGGAGGCGGAGATCGTCGCGACCCTCATCGAGGAGGCCAACCGCCTCGCCGCCGAGATGCCGGTCGGAGCGACGGGTTCGCCCGTGGTCGTCACCGCCTGAGTCGGATCAGTAGGGTGGTCGGGTGGCAACTCGACTCTCCCAGCTCTTCGTCCGCACCCTTCGCGAGGACCCCTCCGACGCGGAGGTGACCAGCCACCGCCTGCTCGTGCGGGCCGGCTACATCCGCCGCCAGGCACCGGGGGTGTTCGCGTGGCTGCCGCTCGGGCTGCGCGTGAAGCGCCGCATCGAGGGCATCATCCGCGACGAGATGGCGAACGCGGGCGCCCAGGAGGTCCACTTCCCGGCGCTGCTGCCGCGCGAGCCCTACGAGGTGACGAACCGCTGGACCGAGTACGGCGACGGCATCTTCCGCCTGCAGGACCGCAAGGGCGCCGACTACCTGCTCGCGCCCACGCACGAGGAGGTCTTCACGCTGCTCGTGAAGGACCTGTACTCGAGCTACAAAGACCTGCCGCTCACGATCTACCAGATCCAGGACAAATACCGCGACGAGGCGCGCCCCCGGGCGGGCCTGCTGCGCGGCCGCGAGTTCACGATGAAGGACGCCTACAGCTTCGACGTCTCCGACGCCGGGCTCGACGAGAGCTACCAGAAGCAGCGCGACGCCTACGGCCGCATCTTCGACCGCCTCGGCCTCGGCTACGTGATCGTGCAGGCGGATGCCGGCGCGATGGGCGGCTCGCGCAGCGAGGAGTTCCTGCACCCCACCCCGATCGGCGAGGACACCTTCGTGCGCAGCGACGGCGGGTACGCCGCCAACGTCGAGGCGTTCCACACCGAGGCGCCCGCGCCCCGGTCGTACGAGAAGCTCACGCCGCAGGAGGTGCTCGACACCCCGAACAGCCCCACGATCCAGAGCCTGCTGGATGTCGCGAACGAGAAGCACCCCCGCCCCGACGGCCGCGCGTGGACCGCCGCCGACACCCTCAAGAACATCGTGCTGTCGCTCACGCACCTCGACGGCACGAAGGAGCTCGTCGTCGTGGGCCAGCCAGGCGACCGCGACGTCGACATCAAGCGCGCCTAGGTGGCGTTCGCGCCGGACGAGGTGGAGGCCGCCTCCGCGGAGCAGATCGCCAAGCATCCGGGGCTCGTCAAGGGTTACATCGGGCCGTGGTCGGCCGAGGGCGCGGTGCTCGGCGAGGAGTCGAGCACCGGCATCCGCTACCTGACCGACCCGCGCGTCTCAGACGGCTCGGGCTGGATCACCGGCGCGAACGTGGAGGGCAAGCACGTCTTCGGGCTGGTCGCCGGGCGCGACTTCGCGTCGGACGGCACGGTCGAGGTCGCCGAGGTGCTCGAGGGCGACCCGGCGCCGGACGGATCGGGCCCCGTCGAGCTCGCGCGCGGCATGGAGATCGGGCACGTGTTCCAGCTGGGCCGCAAGTACGCGGAGGCGCTGGGGCTGAAGGTGCTCGACGAGAACGGCAAGCTGGTGACGGTGACCATGGGGTCGTACGGCATCGGCGTCACGCGCATCCTGGCGATCATCGCCGAGTCGAACAACGACGAGCGCGGGCTCATCTGGCCGCGCAACGTCGCGCCGTTCGACGTGCACGTGATCGCGGCGACGAAGGAGCCCGAGGTCTACGAGGCCGCCGAGGTGATCGTGGCCGAGCTCGAGGGCGCGCGCTACGACGTGCTGTTCGACGACCGCGTGAAGGTGTCGCCGGGCGTGAAGTTCGGCGACGCCGAACTCATCGGCGTGCCCCTCATCGTGATCGTTGGCAAGGGCGTCGCCGCCGGCACCATCGAGCTGTGGGACCGCCGCACCGGCACCCGCGACACGATCCCCCTCGCGGCCCTCCTGGAGTCCCTGGCCGCCCGCCCCTAGCGTGCCGCGGCTCCTCTCGCGTCTCCGTGAGAGGGCGATATTTGTACGAATCCGGCGATCCGCTCTGCAAATAACGCCCACTCGCGAGTGCCTGTGGATGAAATGGCCCGACAACCCGCGCCGCCGGGCAATATGTCGGGATGCCGCGCCACCCGCAATTGCCCGAAAACCTTCGTGGCACGGCATTCCTTGCAATCGATCGAGACCTGCACGGTCTCAGCCCAGGTCGGATTCGTGGGCGGTCGCTGGATCATCCGTTTCACGGAGTGCGCAGCATGGACGTTGACCTCACCACTCTGCTCGGTCGCTGCCGCGCCTATGAGCCACGGCTGCGGGAGGGCCAGGTGTTCAGCCATTCGACGGCGGTTGGGCTCTGGGGAGCACCGCTGCCGCGGCGAGTAGCGTGCGACATCCATGTATCCGCGGTGGGAGGGCAGGGTCGGCCACGGACACCGGGCGCGTTCGGGCATCGGATCCGCGTCGACACGGATCTCTCGTTCACACGCGGTTTTCCGGTCGTGAGCGCAGCCGATGCGTGGTGTCAGCTGGCCGGACTCGTTCACCCGAGCGACCTGGTCGCCGCCGGGGATTACCTGGTGTCCGGAGAACGACTTCCGGGTGGTCGCAGGAGCCCCGCGGTGTGTTCGCTCGCCGAGCTCGCCCGGAGTGCGGAGCGATATCGGGGCTCTCGTGGAGCTCGCTCGATCGCCGTCGCGCTCCCGCGCATCCGTTCTTCCGTCGACTCCGCCATGGAGACCCTCACCCGCCTGGTCATAGTGGACGCGGGGTTCCCCGAGCCGGAGACCGGTGTCGCCATCTCAGTCGACGGAGGCCGCCGGAAGCTCCACCCGGACCTGTACTGGCGCGACTGCCGATGTGCCCTCGAGTACGAGGGCGACGGGCACCTGGATCCGGTGCAGTTCCGGCGTGACATCCTCCGTCGAGAGCTCTTCGAAGCGGCGGGCCATCACGTGATCCGAGTCACATCACACGACCTCTTCGTCGACAGGGCGGGATTCTTCCGCCGCCTGCGCGAGGCGCGTCGCATGCGAGGCGCGTGACCGTGAGTGGGCGCTATTTGCACTGACGACGGGAAAAGACGACAAAAATCGCCCACTGGGCAGACATGTTCGCGCGGGACGCGGCCGCGCGCGCTGCTGGTAACGTAGAACGACACTTCCGCCCACGAGGCGGGTGCGAAACAATATGAACTGAATAGCGGAGGCCCTCATGGACATCGACCTGAGCGTGCTGCGACTCATGGAGCGCGAGCGCGAGATCCCCTTCGACGAACTCGTTGTGATCATCGAGCAGGCGATCCAGACGGCGTACCTCAAGCACACCGGGATCCCCGAGGCGAA
>JAODAU010000120.1 GCA_025463615.1 Microbacteriaceae bacterium
GGCATCGGCGGCGACCCCATCATCGGCACCACGCACATCGACGCGCTGCGCGCCTTCCAGGACGACCCGGAGACCACGGCGATCGTCATGATCGGCGAGATCGGCGGCGACGCCGAGGAGCGCGCCGCCGACTTCATCCGCGAGTACGTGACCAAGCCCGTCGTGGGCTACGTCGCGGGCTTCACGGCACCGGAGGGCAAGACCATGGGCCACGCGGGCGCGATAGTCTCCGCCGGCGCGGGCACCGCCCAGGGCAAGAAGGAGGCCCTCGAGGCCGCCGGCGTGAAGGTCGGCAAGACGCCGAGCGAGACCGCCGCCCTCATGCGCGAGATCCTGGCGTCGCTCTAACTCTCCACATCCACGAATGGCCGGTCCCTCGGGGCCGGCCATTCGCGTTAGCGTTGAGCCCATGAGGGCACTGAGGTGGATCGGGTCACAGCTCGTGACGGCCGACGCCATCTACGGCCTCATCCTCTTCTCGGCGCTCGTCGCGGTCATCTCCACCGACCACAGCGACGCCTGGGAGGTCTTCTGGGTCTCGGCGCTGTCGCTGCTCGTCTTCTTCGCGGCGCACGTCTACGCCGGCACGATCGCGAACCACGGCGTCGTCGACGGCCGCGAGGTGACGCTCGGAGCGGCGTTCCGGCTGGCGCTCGGGCACTCGTCCGGCATGCTGTTCGCCTCGGTGCTGCCCGCGATCCCGCTGCTGCTCGGCGTCGCACACCTGCTCAGCTACGGCGCGTCCGTCGACGACTCGCTCTACGTGGTGCTCATCATCCTGGCGATCCTCGGCTACCTGTCGTTCGCCCAGCGCAGGTCGAAGATGGTCGTGCGCATCTTCGGCGCGATCGGCACGGCGCTGTTCGGGCTCGTGATCATCATCCTCAACTCGGTGGTGCACTGACGTGAGGAAGCTTCTCGCCGCGCTCGCGGTCGTGCTCCTGCTCGCGGGCTGCACGGCGTCGCCCGCTCCCACCGAGCCGCCGAACTGGGGCGTCGCCAAGTTCTACGGGCAGAAGGTGGAGTGGAAGAGCTGCGAGCCCGCGGGAATGAGCTGCGCCAGCATCCTCGCTCCCGTGGACTGGGCCAAGCCCGGCGGCGCGACCTTTCGCCTTGCGGTGATCCGGCACGTCTCGCACTCGCCGCAGCGCATCGGGTCGCTCTTCGTGAACCCCGGCGGGCCGGGCGGATCGGGTTACGACTTCGTGCGCGACGGGCTGAACTTCTTCACCGACGCCACCCTGCGCGCCCACTTCGACATCGTGGGCTGGGACCCCCGCGGTGTCGGCCGCACGGCTCCGCTGAAGTGCCTGTCGGGCCCGCAGATGGACGAGCTGATCTACGGCGTGCCCACCCAGCCGGTGGGGTCGGACGCCTGGCTCGCCTCCCGCGTCGCGCCCGAGAAGGCGTTCGCCGCGGCCTGCAAGCAGAACTCGGGCCCGCTGCTCGGCCACGTCGACGCCGAGAGCAACGCCCGGGACATGGACCTCATGCGCGCACTGGTCGGGGACAAGAAGCTCGACTACCTCGGATTCTCGTACGGCACGTTCTTCGGCGCCCACTACGCGAAGCTGTTCCCGAAGAAGGTCGGGCGGCTCGTGCTTGACGGGCCGATCGATCCGTCGATCCCGGAGCCGCAGGACTTCGTGACCCAGATGGCCGGCTTCGAGAGTGCGTACCGGGCCTTCCTGGCCAACTGCCTCGCCGGCACCGGATGCCCGTTCACCGGCACCGTGGATGACGCGCTCGCCCAGACCACGGCCCTCGCCGACAGGGTGGCCGCCGAGCACCTGCGGAGCCAGGACGGCCGCACGCTCACCCTCGCGACGATCGGCACCGGCATCTCGTACCCGCTCTACAGCCGCGACCAGTGGCCGACGCTGGAGCAGGCGATCTCCGACCTGCAGCAGGGCCACGCCGACTCGACGTTCGAGCTCGCCGACGGCTACAACGACAGGTCGAGCGACGGCACGTACTCCGAGGGGCCCAACGTCTACGTCGCGGCGCTCTGCCTCGACGGCGAGTACCCCGATTCGCTCGCCGGTACCGCCGCGACCCAGGCCGCGATCCAGAAGGCGGCCCCGACGATCGGCACGCTCATCGCGTACACCGACTGGGACCACGTGAGCATCGACTGCCAGAACTGGCCGTACAAGAACGTGCTGCACGCGGAGAAGATCGCCGCGAAGGGCGCAGCGCCGATCATGGTCGTCGGCACGACCAACGACCCGGCGACGCCGTACTCGGGCGCGCAGTCGCTCGCCGCGCAGCTCGACAGCGGCTTCCTGGTCACCCGCAAGGGCGAGGGCCACACCGCGTATGCCTCGGGCAACGCCTGCATCGACAGGACGGTCGACGCGTACCTCACGGCCGGCACCGTGCCTAAGTCCGACCCGGACTGCTGAGTCATTTCCCCGCGCCCGGTTCGGCGCGGCGGCTGGGCGCTGCCCCGCCGGTAGGCTCCGACCGGTATGAATCGCTCGCTCACCGCCCTCTTCTCCGCGCTCGAGGCGCTTCTCGTCGTGGCGGTCGGCGTCGGCATCCCGCTGGCGCCGCTGACCGTGCTCTGGGCGTTCCAGTACGGCCTGGCCATCGACTGGGTGGTCTTCTGGCGCGCGTCGGTGGACACCTGGCTGATCGGCCACGGCGTGGATGTCACGTTCACGCTGCAGCCCGAACTGGCCACCGGCCTCGGCTTCCCTGCGGCCGGCACCCCGTTCATCGTCACGATCGCCGCCCTCGGGTTCGCCCTGCTCACGATCCTCATGGGCGCTCGCGCCGGCCGCCGAATCGGCGAAACCCGGCACCGTGTGCTCGGCGGCCTGGTGGCGATCGGCGTGTTCGCGGCGCTCTCGCTCGGGGTGACGCTGGGGGCGCTGTGGCCGTCGGCACGGGCATCCATCTGGCAGGGCACGCTGCTGCCGACCCTCTGCTTCGGCATCGGACTCGTGATCGGCGCCGAGCTCGGCCGCCGGTCGCTCGGGCCGGCCGCCGAGGATGCGCCCCGCGGTTCGCTGCGCGACTGGATCGCCGACCGGCCCGTGCACGTGCGCGCGACCGTGGCGGCGGGGCTGCGCGCGGGTGCGGCGAGTGTGGCCGCCGTGTTGGCGGTCTCGGGTGTGCTGGTCGCCATCCTGCTCGTCTCCAACTACGCGAAGATCATCTCGCTCTACGAGGGCGTGCACTCCGAGGTGTTCGGCGGCATCGCGCTCACCGTCGGGCAGGCGGCGTTCCTGCCGAACCTGGTGATCTGGGCGGCGAGCTGGCTGGTCGGGCCGGGTTTCGCCGTGGGCACCGGGTCGTCGGTCTCGGCGTTCGGCACGAGCCTCGGGCCGGTGCCGGCCATCCCGATCCTCGGCGCGCTGCCCAGCTCGCACGAACTGTCGTGGGGCTTCCTCGGGCTGCTCGTGCCGCTGGTCGCGGCGTTCCTCGTCGCCGTGCTGGTGCGTCGCCGGCTCGTGCGCCAGCTCGACGGGGTGTCGCGCGTGGGCTGGCTCGTGCTCGCCGGGCTCATCGCGGGCGTGGTCGGGGGAGTGCTCATGGGGCTGCTCGCGTGGGCGTCGGCGGGCGCCGCCGGACCCGGACGACTCGCGGATGTCGGGCCCGCCCCATTCCTCGTCGGCGGCGTCGCCGCGCTCGAGTTCGCGGTCGCCTCGGTGGTCGGCCTGCTGGCCGGTCGCACGACGCTGGCGGCCGAGCGGCCCCGCTAGGCTCGGCACGTGCTGAAACTTGTCGTGCTCATCTCCGGCGGCGGGTCCAACCTGCGCGCGCTGCTCGAGGCGTCGGAGGACGCCGAGTTTCCGGCGCGTGTGGTCGCGGTTGGGGCGGACCGCGATGCCGACGGGTTCGAGCACGCGGAGGCGTACGGCATCCCCACCTTCTCGCTCGCGCTGTCGAGCTTCGCCGACCGGGACGAGTGGGGGGACGCGCTGCTCGAGCAGATCGCGGTGTGGGAGCCCGACCTCGTGGTGCTCAGCGGGTTCATGAAGCTGCTGCCGCCGCGGGTGATCGCCGCGCTGTCACCGAACCTGATCAACCAGCATCCGGCGTTCCTGCCCGAGTTCCCGGGGGCGCACGCCGTGCGCGACGCGATCGAGGCGGGCGTGAGCCAGACCGGCGCGAGCATCATCGTGGTCGACGACGGCGTGGATGACGGCCCCATCGTCGTGCAGCGGCGCGTGCCCGTGCTGCCGGGCGACACCGAGGCGAGCCTGCACGAGCGCATCAAGCCGGTCGAGCGCGAGCTGCTCATCCGCGCGGTGCTCGACATCGCGAACGGCGACATCGACCTCTCCGCCCTCGGTCGCTGAGGCTCTCGAAGCGGCTCTGGGCAGTTCGTGGGCCCCTTCGAGAGCCTCAGGGACCGTGTACCCTTTAAGGGTTGCGACTGGCGTTCAGATGGGGATCCATCGGGGAGCAACCTGACTATCGTTCCGACCGTTCGCCTGGGTCGGATTGAGATTCGTTTCTCTCAAAGGAGTCAGCATGTCTGCAGCCATTTCCGACGAAGCCAGGCACGAGCGCGACGTCATCCCCATCCGCCGCGCGCTCATCTCGGTGAGCGACAAGACCGGCCTGCTCGAGCTGGCCGCGGCGCTCTCCGCCGCCGGCGTCGAGATCGTCTCCACCGGGTCGACCGCCAAGACCATCGCGGATGCCGGCCACGCCGTCACCGAGGTGAGCGAGGTCACCGGCTTCCCCGAGTCGCTCGACGGGCGCGTGAAGACGCTGCACCCCGCCGTGCACGCCGGCATCCTCGCCGACCTGCGCCTCGACAGCCACGTGGCCCAGCTGGCCGACCTCGGCATCGAACCGTTCCAGCTCGTGGTGGTGAACCTCTACCCCTTCGTCGAGACGATCGCGGCCGGCGTCACCGGCGACGCGGCCGTCGAGCAGATCGACATCGGCGGCCCGGCCATGGTGCGCGCGGCGGCGAAGAACCACGCCAACGTGGCGATCGTGGTCTCGCCCGCGAGCTACGACCAGGTGCTCAAGGCACTCGCGCTGGGCGGCACCCGGCTCAGCCAGCGCCAGCGGCTCGCGGGGGAGGCGTTCGCGCACACCGCCGCGTACGACACCGCGGTGGCGGCGTTCTTCGCTGACACCCTCGGCGTGCGCGCGGAAAAGCGGGTCGAGCCTGTCGAGACGGCGGACGCCGTGCTGCCCCCGACCATCGACATCCGCGCCACCCGTGAGCTGGTGCTGCGCTACGGCGAGAACTCGCACCAGGATGCCGCGCTCTACGTCACCCCCGGCGGCGCGGGCATCGCCCAAGCCACGCAGCTGCACGGCAAGGAGATGTCGTACAACAACTACACGGATGCCGACGCCGCCCTGCGCACCGCCTACGACTTCAGCGAGCCGGCCGTTGCCATCATCAAGCACGCGCAGCCCTGCGGCATCGCGGTGGCGCGCGGCTCGGGCGACCCGATCGCGTCGGCCCACCTGCGCGCGCACGAGTGCGACCCTGTGTCGGCCTTCGGTGGCGTGATCGCCGCCAACCGCACGGTCACCAGGCAGATGGCGGAGACGGTGAAGGACATCTTCACGGAGGTCGTGATCGCACCCGGGTTCGAGCCGGAGGCGCTCGACATCCTGAGCCAGAAGAAGAACATCCGCCTGCTGCAGCTGCCGGAGGGCTACGCGCGCGAGCCCATCGAGTTCAAGCAGATCAGCGGCGGCGTGCTCGTACAGGAGCCCGACGTGTTCGACGAGTTCTCGTCCGACGGCTGGACCCTCGTGGCCGGCGCCCCGGCCGACGACCCGACGATGGCCGACCTCGAGTTCGCCTGGCGGGCGGTGCGCGCGGTGAAGTCGAACGCGATCCTGCTGGCGCACGACGGCGCCTCGGTCGGTGTGGGCATGGGCCAGGTCAACCGGGTCGACTCGTGCCGGCTCGCGGTGAGCCGGGCGGGGGATCGGGCCGTGGGTTCCGTGGCGGCATCCGACGCGTTCTTCCCGTTCGCCGACGGCGCCGAGATCCTGCTCGAAGCCGGCGTGCGCGCGATCGTGCAGCCGGGCGGATCGATCCGCGACGAGGAGGTCATCGAGGCGGCGAAGGCGGCCGGGGTGACGATGTACTTCACCGGCGAGCGGCACTTCTACCACTAACGGATAACGTGGTGCCCATGAAGACCGTGATCGTCCGCCCGCCCGCAGCCAGCCTCGCGGAGGGACTGGTCACCCACATCGAGCGCACCCCCGTCGACGTCGAGCTCGCGACGAAGCAGTGGAAGGGCTACGTCTCGGCGCTCACCACCGAGGGCTGGCACGTCGTCGGCGCGCCGGTCGCGAACGCGATGGCCGACTCGGTCTTCATCGAGGACACCGTGGTGATCTTCGGCGACACGGCCGTCGTCACCAGCCCGGGCGACCGCTCGCGGCGGGGCGAACCGGCCGCGGTCGAGAAGACCGTGCGCGAACTCGGCCTGACGATCGAGCGGATCACCCTCCCGGGCACACTCGACGGCGGCGACGTGCTGAAGGTGGGCACCACCGTATTCGTCGGCAGGGGCGGCCGGACCAACGCGGAGGGGATCCGGCAGCTCCGCGGCATCCTCACCCCGCTCGGCTACTCGGTGGTC